>CAZZXJ010000670.1:0-3716 GCA_964657905.1 uncultured Stigonema sp. | reverse complement strand
CGACGTTCGTAGCGTCACCCGAAGGGTGGATGAATAAATGGGTTTAAGCAGGGAGCCAAATTGAAAATTGGTGGTCTTCAATTAGTGGGGGATTCAACCCGCCACTAATTGCTCCTGACTCCTGTCTTCTGACTCCTTCTTCAATTTGTGAAAATTCAAAGTGCAAGAAACCCGGTAAATGAGTGCGAAACCGGGTTTCTGGTGCGTTCACGCTCTCCTCCACGGACTGTTATAGTTAGTTCGGTATAGTCAAATTTAGGCAGACATAGCTTTCTGAAACGCTTCTCAGTTGCATACATCATACAGTAGGGGCACAGCAGTGCTGTACCCTTACAAACTACACGCCACTTACAGAACTCCGGGGAAACCCCCAAGGCGCAGTGGATCCTGTATTCCATTCAATGGAGAACAGTTATATAACTGCTACTCGTTTGTGAAATCTTGTCGTTTGCTTAATTTAACTGATTTTCCAGCAGCGATGCGATCGCCTCGGGACGAAGCTTTTTGTATTCCTTGTTCCCAATTTGCAAAATATAATTGGGGGCGCTACCGCAACACTTTAAACAGCGGTCACTGAACTCAATTATGACTTGGTCTTGTAAACCGCGATCGCACAACATCTTTTCTAATTCTGACAATAAGCTTTTACCACCCCGCTTGAGGCAACCGGACTTTTGACACACTATAATCTTGGCTTTCTGGGAAAACTTTCGTGCTGGGGTTTCCCAAGGGGTAGTTGCTGCAACAGAGGAAGACATGTCAACGAGTGTGCTTTGTTGAAGGGACATGTTTTGATTTGGGTAAACACCAATTGGTGTCACTCTATAGGCTTTGAATTTGATTGTACCTGTGTGTGAGTCTAACTTGCTGACACCAAAAACACGAATCTGCTCACCTGGCTCTAAGGATAAACTCAGATGTAAACGCAACTCCTTTGGAATTTTAATTTGTACATCTCCAGATTCTGATGCCAATCGCAAGTATTTAAATTTCCACGTTTTGTCATTGACAAAACCAAGGAACTGTCCTTCAATGCTAAATTCTGATAAGATCAGGTAATTATCACCCATTTTTTAGTTATTTGATAGTTGATAGTTGTTAGTAGTTAGTTCTTAGTAGTTAGTGGTTAGTAGTTAGTTGCTCTACTAACCACTAACTACTATGTGAGACGTTTAGCCTCTACTGTTTGAGGTAAATCTATCAGATCGGGAAAACTAGCAAATGCTAATTCCCAGCCATTTGCCAAAGTCAGAATCTTCCCCTCTGATCCTTCTGTTTGCTTAACAACTTCTTCTTCAAGGTCTTTCTTAGCAACGTAAACAACTAAAGTTCCGGCAGCATTCTGACGCAGCATTACTTTCATGTAAATTTTCCTACTTTTTAATGTTAATGTTGGTTGTTATAGCAATCCTAGATGAGTTACAAACACCTCTCCCTTGTCCCCCTTGTCTTCCTTGTCCCCCCTTGTTCGGATCTCAAATAGGATTGCTATAGTTGTTAATTGTTAGTGAGTCAGCGCTCTATGTCGGGTTTCCCTCAGTAGGTGACTGCGTTAGCGACGTTCGCGCAGCCTCTGTGCTACTGAGAAGGAGCGTCGTTTTACTAACTACTTACTAAGTGTCGCCTACTCTAGGTTTGGGGATTGGGACAAAGCTTGATCTACAGGAGATGAAGTATTGTCTGGGTTCTCCTCAAGAAGTTCTAGCTCTTTTTTAAGACAACCTACGACAAACCCTGTGTGCAAGAAATGTACTGCATAAATATAGGAGTTTTGCAAATACGTACCTATACTAACGATGTAGCCTATATCTCCCTTTTTCGCTAAATGTGCCCCAACTTCTTGACCAGGAAAAGTACCATCGTTCTTCAGCAGCTTGCGAACACGGACTTTATCACCGATCTCAAAAGCAGGTTCCTGGTTAAGCTCTAATTCATCGGATTGCATGGGAGTACCTCTGTTCTTGTACTAAATTCAACAGTTCTTGCGTAGTTAAACTGCGTTTTTTCTGTACCGACTGCTGGCGCACCGCATCTAGAACAAACTGGGTTTCTTCAGAGTTCAGCATGATACCGTGCTGCTGTAGCAAGTTAGACACCAAATGCCGACCAGAATGCTTACCTAAAACCAAACGTCGCTCCCACCCTACCTCTTCAGGAGCAAATGGCTCGTAAGTACTAGGATTTTGCAGTACGCCGTGAGCATGAATGCCTGATTCGTGAGCAAAGGTATTTTCACCAACAATTGCCTTCCACGGTGGTACATTGCAACCTGATGCGGCTGCTACAAGTCGGGACAGTTCCAACAAACGACGAGTGTCAATACCCACATTGATCTCGTGTATGCGTTTGAGCGCCATGACAACTTCTTCTAAAGCCGCATTTCCAGCCCTTTCGCCTAACCCATTTACCGTTGTATTCACCGATATAGCTCCTGCTTTGATCCCAGCCAAGGCATTAGCAGTTGCCAAACCAAAATCATTGTGGGTGTGGATTTCTACAGGTATCATTAAAGCCATCACCAGTCCCTTTACTTTCGTGTAAGTAGTAAAGGGGTCGAGAATGCCTACCGTGTCACAGAAGCGAAACCGCGCTGCACCCCATTCTTGAGCATAAAGTGCTACGTCTAGGAGGAAGTTTTCATCAGCTCTAGAGGAATCTTCTCCCCCTACTGCCACCCAAAGACCTTGATCTACAGCAAAGCTGATACTGTCTCTGAGTTGTTGTAAAGTAACCCGCCACTGTCCATGAAATTTAGTAGCTATTTGGATTCCAGATACGGGAATTGAAATATGCACACGCTTTAGACCACAAGCCATAGAAGCCTGAATATCTGAGATCACAGCGCGGTTCCAGCCTAGTAATTTAGCTTGCAAACCTGAGTCGCAAATTGCTGCGATCGCTCGTTTTTCTTCCTCACCCATCGCCGGAATACCGACTTCTAGCTCTTGAACACCAATAGCGTCGAGAACAGTCGCGATCGCTACTTTCTCTTTTAAGTTGAAGGCAACACCGGCTGCTTGTTCGCCATCACGCAGTGTAGTGTCATTAATTAGGATTTGATTCATCTCAAAAATACCTCTTAGTAAAGTTATGAGTTGTAGAGATGCGACGCGCTAACGCCAGTTGCCTGGGCGCGGGAAACCTTCCGGCAGCGCTGGCTCAAATTTCGCGTTTCTACATAATGCAAAATCTCGCGTCTCTACATAATTGAAATCCAACCTCAACCCTCAATACTCAAAACTTAAAATTACTAACTATTAAGTTCTAATTTTGTAGGATTCCCAACAATTAATCTGTATGTTGTTAGACAAGATAAGATATTTTTTTTAAAAAATTATCTAAATATTTATTTTTTTGCGGTCTCTATAGGATTCCTATTTTATTTTTGAAATACACGTAGGGTGGGCAGTGCCCACCCTACATCACTTAATATTTTTCACAAATGATTTAGGATTACTATAGCTGATACAAGTATTAGCAATTCCTAAAAAGATAAGATGCAGACTCCAACAATAAATGTTGAAATCATAAATAAGTGGTATCCTCTTATTTTTAAAATTTTCTGGGGATAACCGCAGGCTATCATACTCTCAATAAACTTCGTATAAGGCGTCAAGCCCCCCACCCCCCTTTATCAGGGAGGCTCATCAAAGGTACACATTGGGAGCATCCCACTATGTCAGAAATACCAGGCGATTGGAAATCGCGGCTATACA
>CAZZXJ010000669.1:0-3731 GCA_964657905.1 uncultured Stigonema sp. | reverse complement strand
TTTAAACTCATCCCACCCCTACAAGGAGTGGGATTTCGTGGGCATGGGGCATGGGTGCGTTTCCTATGCCCGGCGCCTGTCGCCCGAAACGGCCTCGCGTCGATTCATCACAGACTGACAAGGAGTGGGATTCCTCGCCGTTTTCTTTGAATGAGTGACTTTTGACGAACGCGCAGCGGTACTAGGCTGTCACTTGGTTACTTGGGGTTGATCAACGGTGTATGTCTGGCTACTGAATCATCTGCCTTTCGTACTTTTACCAGACCCACATTAATTTTTGCAGCACAACCAGTTTTTAGTCCCTTTTTTTAAGGCAGATTATTTTTAAAAGATACATAAAAAGGGGAACTATAACAATAACCATTAACTATTATTGGCGAAATAGTTAAACACTCATAAAATAGGCAGTTGATTAGACTTTTGAAGCTATTCAACCCAAGAAGTTTGGTATGATAAATCTTTATTAAAAAACCAAAATCTAGACCAATGGAACTGAATTCAAATTTAATGGGAAATCAACTTCTCTTGTCAGGCGCTCAACTTCAAGAGCAACTAGAGCAACAAAAAGCTCTAGCAAGTGTGATTGGGCGAATTCGGGAGTCTCTTGACTTGGAGACAATTTTTCAAACTACCGTTATAGAAGTGCGTCAGTTGCTAAATGCTAATCGAGTAGCAGTCTTCCAGTTTGACATTGAAAAAGACTGGGAGGGAGAATTTATTTCTGAGGACGTTGCGCCCGGTTGGAATTCGACAATAGCAGTTAAAGTCCACGACCATTGCTTTGGAGAACAATTTGCAGCCAGTTATCAACAAGGTCGGGTGCAAGCAATTGCTGATATTTATGAGGCAGGACTGAGTAGTTGTCATGTGGAAATCTTGCGTCAATTTCAGGTACGAGCTAACCTCGTTGTTCCTCTATTACGTCAGAAGGAACTGTGGGGATTTATTTGCATTCATCAGTGCAGTGAACCTCGAGATTGGAAAGAATCAGAAATTGAATTTATTCGCCAAATTGCTGATCATTTAACAGTTGCCATTCAACAAGCAAAGCATCTCCAAGAAGTCCAATTACAAGCCGCACAATTGGCTCAAGCAGCCCAGCGAGATCAAGTAATCGATCAGCTTGTGGATACAATTCGTTCACCCCTAGATATTGATACCATCTTTAAAACAACAACTCTAGAAATACTCAAGCTGCTGCAAGCAGACCGAGTTGCTATCTTTCGCTTCAATGCTGATTGGAGTGGTAGCTTTGTTGCCGAATCATTTGCCGAAGGCTGGACTCCCTTAGTTGGTGTTCAGACTGCGATCGCTGATACTTATTTGCAACAAACCCAAGGGGGACGCTACGTTAATAACGAGACATTTACCGCCAATGATATTTATCAAGCTGGATTGGCAGACTGCCATGTGACCTTGTTGGAGCAATTCCAAGCAAAAGCTTTTGCTACTGCCCCCATTCTCCAGGGAGACAAACTTTGGGGAGTCATCGCTGCCTACCAAAATGTCTCACCCAGACAGTGGCAATCCTATGAAGTTGAATCTCTAACCAAAATCGGCACACAAATTGGTGTAGTACTGCGGCATCATGAGTTACTAACAAAAGCGCAGTACCAAGCAGAACAACAAAAGACATTAACTAGCGTCATTACTCGAATTCGGGAGTCCCTGGATTTAGACACAATCTTCCAGACTACTGTCACCCAGGTGCGACAAATGCTGCAAGTAGACCGAGTAGCAATCCTTCGTTTTGACTCTCAAAAAGACTGGGAAGGAGAATTTATTTACGAAGATGCAGCTACCAGCAGGATTGCGGCAATAGGAGAAAAAGTTTATGACTACTGCTTCAGTGAAAATTTTGCCTTGCTTTACGCCCAAGGTCGAGTACATGCGATCAGCGACATCTATCAAGAAAAGTTTCAAGCCTGCTACATCCAAATACTGGAAAGATTCCAAGTGCGTGCTAATATGATCGCACCTTTGTTAAAAAAAGGTGAACTTTGGGGATTGCTGTGTATTCACCAATGTGATGCTCCTCGTCAGTGGCAATCCTCTGAAATTGAATTTGCTAGTCAAATAGCCGAGCAATTGGGAGTCGCATTAAGACAGGATTCCTATTTAAAGCAATTTCAAATGCAGGCTGTCCAGTTAGCCAAAGCCACCGAACGCGAGAAAGCGATGGATCGGCAAAAACTTCTGGCTGCTACCATTGATAAAATCCGCCAGTCGCTGGATGTTCAAACTATTTTTAGAACGACTACTCACGCTGTTCGAGAGTTGCTTGAGGTCGAGCGAGTTGCAATCTACCGCTTTAACTCTGATTGGAGCGGTAAATTTGTGGCAGATTCATTTAAAGATGGTTGGAAACCTGTTGTACAAGTTCAACCAATGATTATAGAAACTTTTAAGGACATAGACGAAGATGATAAATTGCCCCGCAACGAAACTTTTGTTCCTATTCGGCAAGGTGAAACATTATGGGGATTATTAGTTGCTTATCAAAATTCGCAGCCGCGATATTGGAAAGATGAGGAAATTAACTTACTGGCGCAAGTAGGGGTGCAATTAGGAATTGCCATTCAGCAAGCAGAATTACTCGAACAAACCAAACGTCAAACTCTAGAACTGACTCAAGCTCTGCAAGAATTAAAACAAACTCAGACTCGATTAATTCAGGGTGAAAAAATGGCAGGTTTAGGACAACTCCTTGCTGGAGTCGCTCATGAAATCAACAATCCTGTCAGTTTTATTTCTG
This sequence comes from uncultured Stigonema sp., assembly GCA_964657905.1. Taxonomy (GTDB): domain Bacteria; phylum Cyanobacteriota; class Cyanobacteriia; order Cyanobacteriales; family Nostocaceae; genus Stigonema. Next base: position 976 of record CAZZXJ010000669.1, on the reverse strand, counting down.
GTAATCTCATACATTTAAATGAATATATTAAAGAGCTACTGAATGTAGTAAGAATTTTTCGTCAAAATGATTCCCCTCCAGATATTAAAAGCCAAATCGACAATACTGATTTGGATTTTATCATTGAAGATTTACCTAAAATATTTGAATCGATGAAGATAGGAACAGAGCGTATTAGCGAGATTGTACTGTCACTGCGAAACTTCTCTCGTACAGATGAAGCTGAATTGAAATCAGTAGATATACATGAAGGATTAGATAGTACTTTGCTGATTTTAGGGCATCGGCTCAAAAATAATAGTGAACGCTCAGCTATTGAGATTATTAAAGAATATGGCGCTATACCTTTAATCGAATGCTATCCGGCGCAATTAAATCAGGTATTTATGAATCTATTGAGTAATAGCATTGATGCTTTAGAAGAAAAGTTTAAAATTAGGCATGAAAAACATTTTAAATTATCAAAAACATCTCCAAAAATTCCATTAAATATTTGGATTAGTACGCAATTTAATAATAATAAAATTGTCATTAGAATAGCTGATAATGGTCTTGGTATTCCAGAAGAGGTGCGCTCCCATATTTTTGACCCCTTTTTCACAACCAAAGCACCAGGAAAGGGTACAGGTCTAGGATTGTCTATCAGCTATCAAATAGTTGTTGAAAAACATCACGGACACATTAAATGTTCTTCTAACCCAGGACAGGGAACAGAATTTTTAATTGAAATTCCCTGCGGTAGTTAGCGGAGATTCTGAGTGAAACAGTTTACTGCGGATGCTCCTCATGAACTACGCAGTCCACTAATGGCAATTAAAAGCAATGCCGCAGTAGCGCTGAAGTATGTATGCCGAGAGAATGCGGGAAACAGATGCCAAACAATTTCAGGCGATCGCCAGCGCTACTAAGCAAATGACCAGTCTGACCAAGAGGCACCTTTGCAGGGAGCACAGGGGGCAGGGGGAATATTTTAATT
>CAZZXJ010000668.1:0-3736 GCA_964657905.1 uncultured Stigonema sp. | reverse complement strand
TCTTCTAGATAAATTCCTGGCTTTGTCAGAAATGTTGAATAATTGTGAAAAAATAAGGCAAACCCTACAGCTTGCCCTGCATATTCTGCTATAATAGCCTCAATATACTTTAATGAGCCAAATAAATGCTCCTTGAGTTCTAAAACATTGCCAGTAACAGCATCAGATAATTTTTCGTATTCTGCCAGGGCCTTAATTAAATCAAACAGTACGCTGCAATCAGCGGGTTCAGCAAAACGCAAAATTAAATCACTATTGTTAGTCATTAGTCATTAGTCCTTTCTTTTTAGTCTAATGACAAATGACAAATGACAAATGACTAATTATATTAACCAACCCTTTAAGCGTTTGGCTATATGGGGACGCCGCAATTTTCGCATAGCTTTGCTTTGAATTTGTCGCACTCGCTCACGGGAGAGATTGAACATATTGCCGACTTCTTCCAGGGTACAGGGTTCGCTAGTCAGTAGACCATACCGTAGAGAAATTACATCTTTCTCTCGGGGAGTGAGTACGTCGCCTAGTACTTCCCAAATCTCCTGGCGCATCATGTTTTCATTCATTTTGGCTTCTGGAGATTGGTTATCTTCATCTTCCAGCAAATCCATCAATTCCGTGTCTTCTTCTTTACCAACGCGGTGATTGAGGGAAAGTGCTTGGCGTCGGAGTTGTTGCAACTGGCGCAGTTGTTGTGGAGGGATTTCTAAAGCTTCCGCCATTTCAACTTCCGTAGGATTACGACCTAGTTGTTGTTTGAGTTCTCGTTGCGCTTTTTTGAGTTTATTAAGCTTTTCCACAATATGGATAGGCAAGCGAATAGTCCGCGCATCGTTGGCGATCGCCCGCGTAATTGCTTGTCTTATCCACCAATAGGCGTAGGTAGAAAACTTATATCCTTTATCTGGATCGAATTTTTCTGTAGCGCGATTTAAACCCATTGCTCCTTCCTGAATTAAATCCAGGAAAGGTACTCCGCGATTCAGATATCGCTTGGCAATGGACACTACCAAGCGCAGGTTCGAGCGAATCATTTTACGTTTCGCTACCCGACCTTGATACAAGCGATTTTCTAGTTGCTTGTCCGTCATTCCTAGCTGATTCGCTACATTTCCCTTGCTAAATTGTTCTCCTAGTGTTTCTTGCAAGGAAGCGTGCAGTTCTCTTACTTCCTCTAAAAACCGCACTCGCCGCGCTAACTCTACCTCTTCATCTGGTTTTAGCAACGGATAACGGGCCATCTCTTTAAAAAACGCGCCCACCGCATCATCATGCTCGGTTTTATTGTAACCTGAAGGTCGCGCTGCCGCCATCGCATCCCCATCCCGTTCTTCTGTCTCCATTTCGATCATGGGGGGGTCTTCATCTGCTACTGCATCTAATCTGTTGAAAGATTGTTCTTCAGTGTCAGCAGCATTTTCTATCAATTCCATTGTTCCCAATTCAGCAATGTTCATAGTTTCCTCTAAGGATGGTTGCTTTGTTTGGTACATAATTAAGTGACAGCTGCTCTAAGATAACTTGTAGTTTATTTCAGGAACCAATGCATTATTTTTATAGTAGAATACAAGTTCCTGTCTATAATGTATCATTCAGAGACATCAGTATCAGTCTGTCATCAGCAGTAGTTCAGTTGTGAAAAAAGGCTAAAGTGTATCTATGGCTTCATTTATTGTTGACAACTAGATAGGATTCATAACTAATACTAGAATTTACATCTTAAAATTTTCTCGTCAGGCTACTAACACATATCTTTTTTCTTCCTCAATGAAAATTTTGTAATTTTCACATTTATGAAGACTTTCTTTGAGGTTCTCCAATTCTTAAATATTCATGTGGTTTTCTAAAATTTTCTAGTTTTTCTGCATGGGAAATTTCTTAAAATATCAGAATCTTGTTGGTAGGGTTATGCATCGCTGATAGCTTCCCCCAGATAACACCAAATTGGCAGGTAAAACTTCAGCCACGTCCTCCCATGATAAAGAATCTCATATTCGGAAAGGGGAGAATATCTATCAATAGGGGGAAAAGCGGTATTCCTTATATAGGAAACAGAGAATAAGTACTAAAAAAAGCTGAGATTGTTTGATTCTGCCAAAGTGGCATAAAAATTTGCTCCGACCCGAAGTTAACATTAATTTGTCAGATGGATTACACAACAGGAAACTTATCAAGTATTATGTCTTAAGACAGTATTGCGAAATACATTTTTAGGAAAGGGATCTAGACGGATAGAGTTTAGTTAGCCCGGTTAATATTGAAAAACTGTGTGAGGGAATTATCTGTTTAATAATTCAGAAACACATACGTGTATGAATGGCGTAAGTTTGTCCCCAATGGTAGTTGCTGAACCTCATGGCTCTTATAACAAGTTAGATACTACTGGAAATCGGTGGATCGAAGTCCTAGTGGACTGTCCAGGAGGATCAAAAGTATTGACCTATCGATTGCCATATGAGTTACAAGTCAACCCAGGCGATATTTTAAGTGTGCCATTTGGTACGCAACTGTTAGGAGGCATAGCTATTCGTTTTCTAACACATCCTCCGACAGATCTACCACCAGAAAAAATTCGGGATGTGGAAGATGTCGTCAGCAGGGGCTTCTTTCAAACCACTTATTGGGAACTTTTGCATCGGATAGCCGCATACTACTACACACCATTAATTCAGGTGATCCGTATGGGATTGCCACCTGGGTTACTAGGGCGATCGCAACATCGGCTTCGACTCAAATCAAAAGACATTCCCAATGGTGCTGATGAATTCCTGAATGGAGCAGCCCGTCAAATACTAAAAATCCTCCAGTCACAAGCGGATGGAGATTATAGCATTCAATTTCTCAAGCGCCAAGTCAAAGGATTTGACTGGGGAAAGAGGCAATTACTCCAAAGCGGTTGGGTGGAAAGCTACGTACAGCTACCCAGATACTCTCGACCCCAGACTAAACCAGTGGTGACGTTGATTGTTAGCGCACCGCCCATGGATCTCAGTAAGCGCCAACGAGAAATTTTAGATGTGCTGCGCCGTTTTGGTGGTGAGTTGTGGCTAAACGAGTTCCTAAAGATTTGTCAGACAACTACCCCTACCTTGAAAGGGCTAGAACAGAAAGGCTATATTGTCATTCAGGAACGGGAAGTATTGCGAACCGAACAGGGTCAGGTATTGCCTCAGGATCAGCCAAAGTTTTTAAACGCAGCTCAGTCGCAGGCATTAAAAACAATTACTCAGTTAAATAGATATGCTTGTGTACTGTTGCATGGGGTGACAGGTTCTGGAAAAACAGAGGTGTATTTGCAGGCGATCGCACCACTACTAGTGCAAGGCAAATCCGCTTTGGTGTTAGTGCCAGAAATTGGACTGACACCCCAGTTAACTGACCGTTTCAGCGCCCGTTTCGGCAACAAAGTTAGCGTATACCACAGCGCTTTGTCAGATGGTGAACGTTATGACACCTGGCGACAAATGCTTACGGGAGAACCCCAAGTCGTGATTGGTACGCGAAGTGCCGTTTTCGCCCCTTTGCCAAACTTGGGTTTAATCATATTAGATGAAGAACACGACGGCAGCTTTAAGCAAGATTCCCCCATCCCCACCTACCACGCCCGTACCGTCGCCGAATGGCGAGCAGAGTTAGAAAATTGCCCTCTGGTGTTAGGTTCAGCCACCCCCTCTTTAGAAAGTTGGGTAAGTGTCAACAAACAAGGACAAGGGGAACCCGGTACAAGAGAACAAAGAGA
>CAZZXJ010000667.1:0-3736 GCA_964657905.1 uncultured Stigonema sp. | reverse complement strand
CTGACTCCTGAGTTCTTTTGGTTAAAACACTAAAATAGAACTATGCCCTTAGGTAGAGAATTACCGCAACTACTGAGACAACGCTTATTCTTTAAAGGGCGCAAGTTTAACTTTGAGGTTAATCGCTTGCGTTTACCGAATAACGGAGAGGGAGAATGGGAGTGTATTCGTCACCCCGGTGGAGCCTTGGCTGTGCCTGTAACAGCAGAGGGTAAACTGATACTCGTGCGTCAGTACCGTTTTGCTGTTCAAGGACGGGTTTTAGAGTTTCCTGCTGGCACTTTGGAACCAAATGAGGCTCCTCTGGTGACGATTCAGCGCGAAATAGAGGAAGAAACTGGCTACCGCGCTCACAAGTGGCAAAAACTAGGAGAGTTTTTCTTGGCTCCTGGTTATTCTGATGAAATCATCTACCCTTACATAGCACAAGATTTAGAAAAGCTGGAAACACCACCAGCACAAGATGAGGACGAGGATATTGAAACAGTGTTTTTTACTCCCGAACAGCTCGAGAAAGCTATTATGGACGGTGAACCAGTAGATGCTAAATCAATTTCTAGCTTTTTCCTGGCGCGTCCATTGTTAGTTTGAGTAGTGGTTAGTTGTAACAACTAACCACTAAATGTAATACATAGGATTAATCAGTTGATCATCCTCCCCACCCTGCCGGATGGCTAAGGGTGGGGATTCTTGTGTGGAGTTATGAAATTTAGTGGCTTATAAGTACGTATGCAAAAATACTTATGTCTGAAGCGAACGAAGTGTAGACCCCGAAGGGGGCTTCTCGAAGAGTAGCAATCCCAAACCGCAAGCGAATTGCTTCCCAAGCGCTTCGCTCCATTCGCGGCGGACATTGTATCTTTAATTTTGCATGACTACTTATCACAATACGGTTCAGTTAAGCCTCAAAGTGATCTAAATTAGGCATTGTTCCCTAACATAAAATTAAGTGTGGTACATCTGGTCGGATTTCGCTTTAGTGTCTCCTGATATACAAAGGGAAAAAGCCGAACGATTTAATCAGGGTTTTCGACTTGGCAAAAAACGCGACATTCAGACAGAGGTTATGCGATCACCCTTCATGAGTATTTTAGGACTGAGGTGCGGATTTGACACTCAGCGCATAAATTGGATACCTTGTTACCTTCCCGTGAACATCGGTCTAATCCTAGGGTTGTCAAAAAAATTGTATCAAACATCTCATGTTCAAGCAATGATTGAGAGTGAACCGGATGTGAAAAAATGGGATTTAATTACTGACTGCCTAAACACTCATCAGTTAGATATCCACTTTCTTGCCCCAGCCTTCCGGATACGTTCCTCTGTCAACTTTTCCAAAAAAAACTTAGTTAAACAACCAGTTTTGCTGCAAAACTAGTTTTTGAAACTCTTGGTCAAACATTCCTCTTGTTGGTTCTGTAATTCTGCTGAGAATTTTCAGGAGCGTTGATTTTCCAGCCCCATTTCGACCGATAATACCAACTCGATCGCCCTGCTTAATCTCAAACGACACATCATCCAGTGCCCAGAACTCCTCCCGCTTGCGGTCAGCTTTTTTGTTTACACGGGGGTTGAGCGCATCAGCAAGGGATGTCGCTGCATTGGTGATTGCTCCACGAAACGTCTTGTAACCAACACTCCCTTGTTGCTGATGTTCAATGACGTACTTCTTACCTAAGTTCTCAACAAAGATTACAGTATCTGACATCTGTCTAACTCCTGCCTCTATTACATATGTATATCAAATACCTCAAATGTGCGTTCCATCTAGGGGAAATACCAAATACCACTCCTACAGTAGAATTATCCAAGCACTAAAAAATACAAAACTACTATAAATATATTTACGGCTGTTAGTCCTAAAATTTCCGTTTGCTTATAGCCCTACAAAATAGTACGCCATGTCCGAAAATAGAATAGCTGCGTGTATTTTCATCGGTCTTTCCAGTACTGACTCTCGATTCGACCTGCCTTAATGACGAGTTCTTTGCTATTCATCTACTTACGTGTAATGTTGCATCAGTTTTCATAATAGGCGAAGTGTTGCAAACTAAAATACCTAAAATTCAGTAGAATCCAGCAATTTTTTTGGTAAAAAATTCTAAATCTTGCCAGCAGACCGGAAATATGGGAAAATTTTTCTAATACTTACGCATCGTACATAAGTAATACACGCAATTCGGGTATTTCAGCCATGTTTAGCAGCCAGCGATCGCTCATGTTGCGAGTAAATTAGGGTTATGCTCAGCGCCTGAAACTACCAAATATCGTCTTGCATTGACTGTCTCCAAAGAGTTCTGTAGTGCAGCTTAGTAGAGCGGCACTCCTTGGTTGTAAGCGAAGACAAAACTCGTGTAGTCGTACTCGACTTGAGTTGCATAGTCCACCGCGAAGTTGAGGATCTCATCTTTAAATGCAGCTTTGTTAGCGCTGACAACGTCAGTCACTTCTTTGTCAACGTCGTAGGGAACGATTGCAGCATCGTAGTCCTTGTCAGAGATTGCATGGTTCTTCGCAATCACCTTCCCCGCAGACGCCATCGCATCAATAAACTGTGACTTAGTGGTCAGCAACGTATAATCAAACTTCACCCGGTAGGGGGATTTTTCGTGCAGCATGAAGGGGATGCGGGTGACCGTGGTGTAGCCAACCAAGGGATCGGTGTTGGAGGACATTGCTCGCTGGGCGATCGCCACCCTTGCCCCCTCATGATTCCCATAGACCGAACTCGGCAGCAGACCCCCAAGGGCGATCGTCACTGCGCTACTAACTTCCTGTTTCATTTCCAAAATCTGATCGTCGTCGGTTGCTGAACTCGGACTCTCAATGAGCAAGAAATACCGATACTTGCCGAGACTGCCAGTGCCTGAACCTAATTTGAGACGAATGTCCTTCAGTATGTAGTAACTGTTGCTGTAACGCTGACTGCTAGGAATTGAGGCGATATAGCTGCTCATTGCGGCGGCAATGGCTGAATAGGTGCTGCTGGATACAGGCTGGAGTTTAGAGGTTGTCTGGAATATTTGATTGCCACTGGTATTTAGTAGTGTGTACTTACTTAGCAACTTAGAGCGGCTCTTGGTTGATGCCTTTTGGATCAAATCCTTCACCACACTGCTCGTATTGCTTGATTCCAGACGGTAGGACAGTTCGTCGTTAGTCCCCTTAAAGTCGCTCATTTTATTCAGGTAAGCATCCAGGAAATTCCGGACAATATCCTGTGCATCGCTGGAGCATAGACCAGTCTGTTTGGCTGCCAGGAGAATGGAGACTGCCATGCGTTGCAAGTCCCAAATGTAGGGACCGAGATAGCCTTCATCAAAGTCGGTAGCATCAAAGACGTTGTTGCCGTTGCTATCCCTCATCCCCCCAATATTCTGCATGTGCATGTCCCCCTCTAACCAGATGGCTGCGGTTGGAGAATTGACAAATCCAGAACTTGGTAAGGTCTGTATGTCTTTGTAGAAGATGTGATCTGTCCCCCGGTAAAAAGCGAAGGGGCTAACTGTCATCTTTTGCATCTTTGTTGCTAGTTCCTGAGGCAACTGAGCAGCAAACGAATGGTTGTATTGATAGATTTCATTCTCCACCCAACTTGGACGGGGAGTTGCAGCTTGAACTGAGGATGCAAAGCCCAAAGTCAAGATTGAGACAACTACAATTGCAAGTATTTGTTTCAACATGGCAGTTTCTTATAACAAGCAATAAACAACTACTAAGTAACTGGGCAGCGTAA
>CAZZXJ010000666.1:0-3757 GCA_964657905.1 uncultured Stigonema sp. | reverse complement strand
AATTTTTAATTTTTAATTTCGCGATCTGTCCCCAGAGGAACAGGAGACATAGCATCAACTTTCACAGGAATGGTAATCATAAACTCCGCACCCATTCCTGGGGCAGAATTTACCTCTATAATTCCCCTATGCATTTCCACAACAATTTCACGAACGATTGATAACCCCAAACCAGTTCCCTTACCAATAGGTTTGGTAGTGAAGAATTGGTCAAATATCTTTTGTTGAATTTCCTGGGACATCCCTATCCCATTATCTTTAATCCGAATTAAAACACTTGTCTTATCTGGATTTAATTCAGTGCCAATGCAAATCGTTGGTAATTGGTCATTTAAAGTTACTTTCTGAGTATCGGTTACCCATGACATATTGCCTTGTTCCAAAGCATCAATAGCATTAGATAAGATATTCATAAAGACTTGATTAATTTGTCTTGCATAACACTCTACATGTGGTATATCACTGTAGTCCCTAACCACTTGAATACCTCGATGTTCATGTGTGGCTAAAAGACGACTATTCAAAATCATCAGGGTACTATCAATACTAGAATGCAAATCAACTTTTTTAATTTCCGCTTCCTCTAACCGCGAGAATATGCATAGCGATTGCACAATGTCTCGAATGCGGGTAGTTCCCATTACCATTGATAATAAAAGCTTGGAATAATCTTCCTTGATAAATTTGAGATCAATTAGTTTTGCGAAAACTTGAACCTCCAAAATAGGGTAAGGTATGTGCTTTTCATATAAGTGCAACAATTTCAACAAATCTTCCATATATTTTTGCGCATGGATTAAGTTGCCGTGAATAAAATTTATGGGATTGTTGATTTCGTGGGCCACTCCTGCCGCTACCTGTCCAAGGGCAGATATTTTTTCGTTCTGTATCAGCTTGATTTGAGACTGTTGTAAGTCTTCTAATGCTTGAGATAGTTGTGTTGTTCTTTGTTGGATTTTATTTTCCAAATTTTTTGTTAAAGAACGTAGCTTAATATGGGTTGTCACCCTAGCTAACACTTCGTCTTCCTGAAAAGGCTTGGTAATATAATCTACTGCTCCTAAACGAAAAGCTTTTAGCTTGTGATCTATATCAGCAATAGCTGTCATGAAAATTACTGGTATATCTTGAGTGTCTGGATTATCTTTCAAGCGTCTACAAGTTTCAAACCCGTCTATTCCCGGCATCATCACATCTAACAAAATCAAATCTGGTGAGTTATATTGAAGCAGCTTCAGTGCTCTTTCGCCATCAATGGCCGTAGCGATTTCAAAGCCTGCCTCCGTCAATAACTCCGAAATGACTTCCAGATTAGCAGGAGTATCATCCACTACTAAAATTAAATTTTCTTGCAGATAATTATTTTTCATAATTTACTATTTTCACCACATCACTCTTGAGCAGATTCTCGTACTAAATTAAATAAAAATAGAGGCTGATAATTCTATTTTTAAACTAAATATTTACATAAAATAATAGTAATTAATTTTGGTATTTGCTAATTAAAATTTCGATTTTTTCAGCTTGAAAAGTTTTAGCAAATTGTATAATTTGTTGGATGAAAAGAGTATATCGATTATCCAGTTGTTCTATTTTTTTTGCTGACTCAATTAATTTTTTCATGCGTCCCTGTTGGGCAAGCTCAAGTAAGATAGCTAAATCCTCCTCGGATGGAACGGCTATTTCTGAGCCAGGAATATTTGTTGGTGCTTGCATGGTAGCCACTGTAGAGACTTGACCAGCTACCTCTTTACAACCAGCAGGTGTTTGTTCATATTCCCAGGTAATCTTCAAATGCTTTTCTAACATCTGGAATAGCTCATCAGTCTGCACAGGTTTGGGAAGAAAATCATCGCCACCTGCATCCAAACTCTGTTGCCGATCAATCTCATACACTGAAGCCGATGAAACAATTACCCGCAGATTTTTTAACTCTTCTACTGAGCGCAAATATTTTAGCATTTCAAATCCATTCATTACAGGCATTGACAAATCAGTGATAATTAAATGCGGCTTGATTTGTGCGGCTAGGTTTAAACCTTGCTGACCATTTTCTGCTTGTTGCACGAAAAAGCCTATTGGTTCTAGTAAATTGACAATCACCCCGCGATTTTCCCACTTATCATCTATGATTAGGATGGTTTTCTTCTCTCCAGAGTAGCCAATAATATTCTTTCCGCCTTCTGTGGTAGCTAATTTTATCCAGTCACCTGCTAAGGGTAAGTCAACCTCAAAGGAAAAAATGCTGCCAACTCCCAACTGGCTTTGCACCTGAATACTACTGTTCATGATGTTGACAATCTTGTTGCTAATTGCCAGCCCCAGTCCCGTTCCTTCAGATTTCCGGTGGTTGTCTCCTATCTGTTCAAAGGGCATGAAGATTTTATCTAATTGTTCTAGACTCATTCCTACTCCCGTATCTTCAATAGAAAACTTGATTTTGGTTATTGGTAATTGGTAATTGTTAATTAGTGATTGTTCCGATTTCCCATTACCCATTATCTCTACCTTGAAAGTAACTGCACCTCGATCAGTAAACTTAATCGCATTGCCAAGCAAATTAATTAATACTTGTCGCAACCGTTTATCATCAGCTATGATGCCTTCTGGTAATGTAGGGGTAGATAAATAGATAAAGTCAATGTCTTTTTGTTCGGCTCGAATGCGGCAGATTTCCACAACTCCTTGTAAGAAAGAGGGAAAATGTACGCCTTTGGATTGCAACTCCATTTTGTGGGCTTCAATTTTTGAGAGGTCTAAAATATCGTTAATTAGGGTCAATAAGTGGTTACCACACTGATGAATAATGCTAATACCGTCTTTTTGCCTAGACGTGGCTTGTTTGTCCCGTAACAGGATTTGAGCATAACCCAAAATCCCATTCAGAGGGGTGCGCAGTTCATGACTCATGTTCGCCAAAAATTCACTTTTGGCTGTGTTGGCTGCATCTGCGGCAGTTTTGGCTTCTTTGAGTTCTGCTGTCCTTTGCTCAACACGGATTTCTAGCTCTTCATTGGCATGACGCAGCATTGTCTGACTCTGCAAAAGTTGGACTTGTGCTTGTTGAAGAGATTGCAGAGTTTGTGTGAGTTCAGCTGTTCGTTGTTCAACGCGGTCTTCTAATGCCAACGTAAGCTGTTGCAGTTCTTTCTGAGCCTGCTGACGCTCAATAATTTCTTTTTCGAGTTTCCGATTTGCCTCTTCCAGTTGGGCGTTGCTGGGAATCGCTAAAATTTGGGGAGTTATTGATATTAGCACGACACCCGTAGCCACGGAAATAGCAGCCGTAACAGCTTTGACGGAACCGGATAGCCAGTAAGTGGGATACCAAAGCGTCCAGATATCCATCAAATGCCCGGTACCACAAGCAATAATGAAGCCGCCAAATAAGAAGAATATGGAGTTGAACGGTAAGTCACCACGCTTACGGACAATGTAAACCAGCAAGAATGGAATTGAATAATATGCTAGACCAATGAGCGAATCTGAAATAACATTCAGTAAAACAAGCTGAGTTTTCCACAGGTAGCAATGTCCGTGGGGAATAAAAGCTCTTGAACTTAAGAGGTTTTGAAAAATTGTTAGCATCTATTTTCCTGAGTTCGTGTTGATTCTATCGAACTTAGTTTGCCCATCAGACTGCTGGTAATCAACAAAAACACGTTCAACTTGCATAAAAATATTTTCTGGTTCTGTTGTGGGGTAGGCAAGACCTTAAGTCTGCCTCAACCAGTGAGTCTGGAGTCAGGAGTCTGGA
>CAZZXJ010000665.1:0-3764 GCA_964657905.1 uncultured Stigonema sp. | reverse complement strand
GGAAGGCGTTCCGCCTACGCGGCGGACATAAATATTTTTGCACAAGTACTTATAGCGGATTTCAACCGGATGAAGTACACCCACAACGTAGGGGCGAACGGCAGGAGCGCCCCTACCCGATGTACCTCACTGAATCGCAAACCGCTATATATGATGTCCGGCAAATCAACCACAATAAAAACCTGTCAACCCATGTAGAGACTAGCAAGTGCAACGTCTCTACATGGGTAATTAACCGGACATGATATTACGCTTATTTTCAGCTAAATAGACCTTCTTTGTCTCACGCACAAAGTAGCAAAGACGAGGCTCTCAGATCGCCGGAAGCCGGCGCACTGAACTGCCGTCGCAAAGAAAAACGCCAAAAAATGTGGTCTAAATAAGTGAAAACTGCTGTAAGAAAAATTCAGCAGAAACTAGCACACCGATCCGATACTCTACTCGCTCATCTTCTGGGATATCGTAGTCGCGCTTTTTGGCTTGACCACGGAAGTTTACAAAGTAACCAGGCTTGAGATATTCGGGTAAGTCAGTCGTCAAGGTGAAGCTACCACGCACTAGGATTTCAACCGAACGGCGACCACTGGCGTGTCGATTCATCCGGAAAAATTTGGCGTGATGCTCCCTTAATTATCAGTATTTTTACTAGATTGATGTTACCTAATTTATAGATTAAGGTAGAAGTAAATTTAAATTATTAAGTGAAGAGTGCCTACCTTAGTTTAATTGGTATTGATATGAATAATAAATTTACCCCGTTAGACTGTAATGATGATGTCATTCTTTTTGAGAAAGATACGTTTAAAGTAAGTAGATTAAAAGAGTTACTCTATACAGAAATCACAAATAAATTAAGTAAACACCTTTACAATTACCAAACTAAAAATCCGGAAGTTTCAATCCTTGGCTCATTCTGTCAAGTCTCTATTGGTCAAGAGCATATCCAATTAAATGAAATTCAAGTTCATTCTATCAAAGCTTGTCAGATTCTCCAAGTTGGTGGCAAAAGTTGGCAAAAAGGAAACTTAAAAATTCAGGTAAATCAATCAATTGTTAACAATCAGCTTATAGTCTATTTAGAATTTTGCTCTGATAAACCTGATGAGCCTGAATCACCTTTAGATGAGATTCGCCAAATGATATTAAATCAGACATAATTTGAGTACTTATCCCCGATGTCGTCTAATTTTCAATATGGCGACATCTTGCATCTCGCCCATACAACGCCTTGAACTGAAGTTCAAGGCTGAGAGATAAAGTCCGTTTAAACGGACTGAAAAGCTTACCTAGTCTGCTTAAGCAGACTTTAGCTTGTTCGCCTAGAAATTTATTTCTAAGCGGACAAGAACGTAGATGCAAGATATGAGTATGGCGACATTTTACAAGGCAGTGAGATCGCCCTCTCCCCCTATTTGCTTTTCACAGCCCTTTTGATTGCCTTACTGTCCCAAAGTACCCTCAACCCATTTACCACACTCTCCTACTTGCTACAGCGTGTGACAGTGTAGGACGTGTGACCCTATGCCCGAAACGGCGAGGCGTCGATTCATCCCACCCCTACAAGGAGTCGGATTCCTCGCCGTTTTCTTTAAAAGGTATCAATGCCGGAAAATCTCACTACTACTATCAATAGTTATGAGATATACAAATTAATCTCATTGGCATTTTTCTAAAAAGCTTAAAGAAAATTTCTATTTTTAATAGTGCATTTGTAAATTAATTATCATTTTTACATCAAGGAAAACAGTAATTATTTACAAAGGTAGAAAAATTGTCTTTAAAATCTTATTTTAGCTAAGGTTTTAACAGTTCATGCTGCCAAAAAAAAGACTGAACTATTTGAGGAGAAAATACTTATGCCCATTAACTATACTAGTAACAATTTTTTGTCTAATAACGGGCTAAATATTAATCCTATCTCCTCAGAAGATTATTTTAATCTCAACAATGACTATAACTTAGGCATTAGTGGTCGTAGCAGCTTCAACCCAGTTGTGAATGATTTAGAGGCAGATACTGATGAGCAGTTTACTATGACCTCTACTAGTGCAAGTGGAAAGTATAACTCCACCTCTGGCTATGGCTTAATTAATGCAGCAGCAGCAGTAGCTCAAGCTGCTGGTCAAAATACCTTTGCTGACGTTCCTGCCCTTGGTGGTAATAGTTGGGGAGCCGACCTCATAAAAGCACCAGAAGCCTGGGCAAAGGGATACACAGGTAAGGGTGTTGTCGTCGCTGTTCTAGATACTGGAGTTGACTACACCCACCCAGACTTAAAGGATAATATTTGGACGAATCCCAACCCTGGTAACGGCAAGGATAATAATGGCAATAATTATATTAATGATATCCATGGCTGGAACTTTGTTGACAATAACAATGACGTCCTAGACACATCCGAAATCGGTCATGGCACTCATGTTGCTGGCACTATTGCTGGGGAAAACAACGGCTTCGGTGTCACTGGTATTGCGTATGATGCCAAGATTATGGCAGTTAAAGTTTTGGATAACTCTGGTACAGGCTCTTATACTTCCATAACTAATGGCATTCACTATGCTGCGGATCATGGAGCTAATGTGATTAACCTGAGCCTAGGTGGTGCTTATCCCGACAATTCTCTACAATCGGCTATTCAATATGCTAGCAGCAAAGGAGTAGTTGTCGTCATGGCAGCAGGCAATGATAGTGCTGCACAACCGGGTTATCCTGCCCGCTATGCCAAGAACTGGGGACTTGCCGTGGGGGCTGTCGATCAGAATAAGAACATGCCTGACTTCTCTAACCAAGCTGGATCTAACCCACTCGCTTACGTTACAGCCCCAGGAGTCGATATCTACTCCACAATTCCAGGTAATAAGTACACGAGTTATAGCGGCACATCTATGGCAACTCCCCACGTTGCTGGTGAAGTTGCTTTGATGCTCAGTGCTAACCACAATCTAACTGCTAGCCAAGTGTGTCAGATTGTCACACAGACTGCAGAAAATAGTACACAGGCTGCAAAAGCCAGCCCTACAATCAACAGCATGATTGCAAACACTAGCTTCAGTACCAAACCTGTAACTGAGAGCATGATTGCAAGCACTAGCTTCAGTGCTAGCCCTACAGTTGAGAACAACGATATGTTTGTGAACTCAAATATCGGGTCACAATTCTTGAGCTACTACCAAAATACTCTGGGTGACAATAGTCACTACAGCATCAGTGGTGATGATGATACTGATGCCGACAATATTGTGAAGAAGCGCGAAACGCTGGTGTAGCATCAAAAATGGTTAGTTAACATACCGATAACCTCTGTAGAACGCCGCGCGTTCTACACGTCTCTCAATTCTCACTAAACTCTGTGCCATTAGCAAATTTCAGGCTACTCCCCGTACTTGCTAAAAATGTGTAACCGAGTGGGCAACAGACAGCGAACCTGTTTTCACGGAGACTCGATCATCTCTAGGGTAAAAATACCTTCCGGTTTGTTGATGACCGAATAATTCGTAATTAAAAATTCCTAAATTAATTAATAATTAATTGATTAAGGGTACAGAGCAACTAGACTGCCACGCATAGCGAACAGCGCTGACGCTCCTTCGTCGCTACCGCTTCGCTAACGCTAACGCGTTTTAATTATGAAAAAGAAAAAAGCGTGATCTTCTTTACTACTTGCGAATGCATTTATGCATGGGGACGTGCTTTTATGCGGGAGGCACAGCCACACTGCATTTTGGCTCGTAATAATTACGAATTACGAATTATCAATTACGAAT
>CAZZXJ010000664.1:0-3765 GCA_964657905.1 uncultured Stigonema sp. | reverse complement strand
AGAAGATGCGCTAAAGCGCAACTACGAACCTATATTTTATTTATAAGTGATTAGGCGGATATGATATAAGTCCTAACTTCTTTGCCCTGACTTAATAATTCTGTGTAGTCTTAGTTACTAAGCTTGACTAAGCCAGAAGAGTTGCTGTGGATGGTTTTTCTGCTAAGTAGGATAGTCTTGTGCGATCAAAATGAACTTTTTACCTCAAAGGGCTTTGTGAATACCGAACGTGAACAAAGCATTAGCAATAATTTGTGGGAAAGTCATCTGCCTTATGTAAAGTTTTATTTATTTTAGTTTCATTGAGCTTGCTTTGTTAGTGGAAATAAATTTCAATAATCTCCTATGCTCGCTCATTTATAAATTCAGTGGCGTGGTGGAGTCAGACGACAATAATGAAAATTAAACAGCTTGTTTCCATTGTGTTGATGACAAGTGCTTTCTTGGCGTTGCTCACAACCAGAGTACTCAGTCAGGAAAAATCATCAATTGCAGTTGACTTGAGTGCGGCATCGACTGATAGCTGGAGTTCTACTCAAAAAGCACCTTTGCTCCCCAAGGCACGGATTGTTAAACCGATCACGGAAATTCGGCGACTCAGTGAGATCGAGCATCCATCAAATAGCGCCCGAACGTTACTAGTGCAGTCGCCAACACCACAAGCAACGCCTACGGATCAAGTCGTGCAAGTGACAGGAGTTAAAGCAAATCCCACTAACAAAGGCTTGGATCTGATTTTACAGACATCCAAAGGGCAGGTGTTACAACCGATTAATCGCAGTGCGGGAAAAAGCTTTATCGCTGATATTCCCTCTTCTCAACTGCGCCTACCGTCGGGTGATGGATTTACATTTCGCTCCACTAAGCCAATTGCAGGTGTGAGTGAGATCACGGTTACAAATTTGAATGCCAATACGATCCGGGTAACAGTATTGGGTGAGGCGAAACTACCAATTGTCGAGTTGTTTGACTCTCCTGAAGAGGGTTTGATCTTCGGTGTGGCGAGTACTGCACCCGTTGCGCAACAACAGCAACCATCTACACAACAACCTCCAACACAGAGAAGTGAAAGTCAGACAAAGCCTAGTTTACCATCAGATCAAGGTAATGAGCCAATTGAGTTAGTGGTGAGAGGGCAGCAAGATGGATATCGTGTGCCTGATGCCTCAACTGCGACCAAAACTGATACCCCCCTGCGCGACATTCCGCAAGCGATTGAGGTTGTGCCTCAACAGGTGATTCGAGACCAGCAAGCAAACCGCTTGGTTGATGTGTTAAAAAACGTACCGGGTGTGGTACAGGGAGGAACCTCTCCGCGCACCTTCTCTGACAGTTTTTTGATTCGGGGTTTTACCGTTCAGGATGTTCTGAAAGACGGACTCATAGACCGTACGTTGTTCTCTGTGGGCTACGATCCTGTGACGGTAGATCGCATCGAAGTTCTCAAAGGACCTGGCTCGGTTCTGTTTGGTCAAGGGGAACTGGGGGGTATTGTGAATGTCGTCACGAAAAAGCCCCTGCGGGAACCCTACTACTTCCTAGAAGGCTCAGCTGGGAGTTTCAATTCTTATCGAGGGGCGATTGATCTGTCGGGTCCTGTGAATGCCGACAAAACGGTGCTGTATCGTTTAGGTGTTGCCGCCCGGACGACCGAAAGCTTTGTTGATTTCTATCAACAACAGCGCTACGACGTTGCACCCTCTTTAACCTGGCAGATTAACGACAGAGCCAAGATCACCTTCGCAGCCGAGTATTACGACGCTAAAGGACCCTTCGATTTCGGTCTTCCGGCAGAGGGTACTGTCCTGCCAAATCCTAACGGTAAGATTCCGCGCAATCGCTACGCCAGTGAACCTTCAATTAACAATAGCGATAATCGCGTCTATCGAGCTGGTTATAACTTTGAGTACCGCTTTAGCGACAACTGGCAAGTGCATAGTGCCCTGCAAACCTCATTTCTGGTGCTAGATAGGGCAATTGTTTATAGCACCGGCCTTGCAGCAGATGAACGTACCTTAAATCGAGGTTACAACAGACAAAACTACAACGATGCCATCTACAATTTCGATACTTATGTTGTCGGCAAGTTCGCCACAGGCAGTATTCAACATCAAGTGGTCACAGGATTAAATCTATCCAGAGAGGATACCCTTACTACCAATTTCAGTCGCGCGATCGCCTCCCTGGATCTATTCAATCCCCAATACGGCAGCCAGCCAACCGGACCTGCTACCGATCCCTTGAACCTTCGGATCAGGAATGACGAACTAGGTATTTATGTTCAAGATCAAATCACATTGGCAGACAACCTCAAGGTACTGTTGGGTGGACGCTTCGATATTGCCAATAATGATTATCGTACATTAGGCACTGTGCGCGGTGACTTCATACAAAATGAGGCATTTAGTCCCAGAGTTGGCATTGTCTATCAACCGATTCCACCTATTTCCCTCTACGCCAGCTACGGCAAATCATTTCTACAAGCAGCAGTTTTCAGTCAGGCACAAGCCCAGCCTGAGCGCGGCACCCAATACGAAGTGGGCGTCAAGGCGGATTTGAGTAGCCGTCTTGCCGCAACTCTAGCATTCTATGACCTGACTCGCACGAACTTGCCCACCCAAGATCCTAATAACCCATTGCTCTCTATCCTGGTGGGCGAACAGCGCAGCCGGGGGATTGAGTTTGATATTTCCGGTGAAATTTTACCGGGATGGAAGATTATCACCGGCTATGCCTATACCGATGCCGAAATTACCAAAGACAATACATATGCGGTGGGCAATGCTATAAATAACGTTCCCAAAAACTCCTTCAACCTGTGGACAACTTACGAGATTCAATCTGGTGCCCTACAAGGAGTCGGGGCTGGTGTGGGATTTTACTATGCGGGAGACCGACCAGGCGATTTAGCCAACTCGTTTGAATTACCGAGCTACTTTCGCACCGATGCTGCTCTGTTCTACAAACGTGGACGATTCCGGGCTGGGCTTAATTTCAAGAATTTGTTCAATATCAATTATTTTGAATCTGCCCAGAATATTAATCGTGTTTTCTACGGTGATCCGTTCACAGTACAGGGAACGATTTCTTGGGAGTTTTAATCGCAATTTATCGCTTTAGGGAGAAATTGTCTGAATGTTCTCCTCCTTCTCTGAGTGCTGACGCCGACCAAACCAATGCGATCGCTCGCCACGTTTAAGACCCCCACTCAATCTTCGATTGAGTGGCTTAATTTCAGGAGGGGTCTAAATCCTATAAGTACTTGTGCAAAAATATTTATGTCCGAAGCGAACGAAGTGAAGCAATCCCAAACGCCTGCGATTGCTAAGAAAGCGGGAAGCCCCCTCCGGGGTCTACATTCCGCTTCGCTTCATTCGCAATGACATTGTATATTTAATTGCATGAATACTTAGCTGAATTTTTCCTTCACCGTCAATCGCCCATAATAAAACTTACTTTCGGTTATTTAACCGGACTTTTAACAAACTAATACTTTGGTAGTTGTTTAATTTGGATTTTAGTTTTTTTTATAAATTAATAATAATTATTTTCATTTACTAGATCCTGTTTGTAAAGGCTTAACTCCTAAGAACTAATGATTAAGGAGTACAGCCTGGAAAATTGCTGAAACTTTCTTCTATTTAGGGAGGTAAGTGTCTTGGAATCATTGAGTCAAAAACCAGAAGTCTAGGACTTACGCACTATACGCTCTTGAGCATCATGTGTATAACGCAATTCGGTCGTTTCATCTCGTAGAATTGACCA
>CAZZXJ010000663.1:0-3769 GCA_964657905.1 uncultured Stigonema sp. | reverse complement strand
GTTCCCTAGGGTTATGTCAATTGCTCATTTTTCGCTCGCATTTGGTCATTGCTCCAAGCCCATAGGGTATTAGGAATTGAAAGGATTATTCCATGCCCCATGCCCCATGCCCCCTACACCCAAGAGTGAAACACCCCTCTGTCTGCCGCGCTACAGGGATTCCTCTTCTCCACCCTGAATTTTCAGCAACAATTCTCCTATTGCCCAACCCACAAAGATTAAGCCGAAGGATAACACAGCCGCGTTAAACATTTCTCCATTCATTGGTGTAATTCTCCTTTGCGAATTATTGAATTAAGTTAAGTCTACCAGAAGCAAGGGAAGAGACGCTTGAGGATTAAAATCGTGTAAAGTATTGTAATCCCACTCACACTAATCTTGGATATTTTCTAAGGCACGAAGCCACTCACGTACTAGGTCTGTTTTAGTACGCTTGGTTTTCTTTGCAAGTCGTTCCAAATTTTCCATCTCTTGCTCTGAAACTCTAACACTTAAACGAATTTCATTCATTTCGGTGACATTGTAGTGACAATTTGACACCCAGATATTAACATTAGTGAAGTGGCGATATCTCTTTTATGTATGAAATAAATAAAGAAAACGCAATATCAAAATTAAAGAATCGTCCGCATCTAGTGCTAACGCTAGGAGACCCGGCAGGAATTGGACCAGAGGTGATTTTAAAAGCCTTGTCGGACCCATTGGTGAGCAAAAATTGCCATGTCACAGTAGTGGGTAGCCGGGAAGTGCTGACAGAAACTTATACCAAGCTGCGTCAAACTGAGAGTTTAGAACTTTTGGCAAATCCAGCAGACTTATCAATTCTTGATGTGCAGCAAGACTTACACATTAAAAGTAATATTGTGACAGGAATGGGGAATGCGGCAAGTGGCGCGGCAAGTTTTGCTTATATGGAAGTAGCGATCGCCTGCACACTCGCAGGTCAATTCGACGGGATTGTTACAGGTCCGATAGCTAAAGCTGCGTGGAAAGCAGCAGGTTACAATTACCCAGGTCAAACGGAACTTTTGGCACACAAGTCAGGGACGGCGCGTGTGGGAATGCTATTTGTGGCGCGATCGCCCCACACTGGCTGGACACTCCGCACACTGCTAGCTACCACACATATACCACTGTGTCAAGTATCCCAGGTGTTGACACCGCAATTGATGACGGAAAAACTTGATTTGCTGGTGGAGTGTTTAGAATCAGATTTTGGTTTAGACAAAGCTAGGATTGCGATCGCCGGTTTAAATCCTCATAGCGGTGAACAGGGACAACTGGGACATGAAGAACAAGATTGGTTGATTCCCTGGTTAGAACAAGAACGTAAAAATCGCCCAAACTTACAGCTAGATGGTCCGATTCCACCAGATACAATGTGGGTGAAACCTGGTCAAGCTTGGTATGGTGATGCCAAAATCCAAAATCCAGCTGATGCTTACCTGGCACTCTACCACGACCAAGGCTTAATTCCTGTCAAGCTGATGGCATTCGACCGAGCAGTAAATACTTCCATAGGTCTTCCTTTCATTCGCACCTCACCCGACCACGGAACAGCATTTGATATTGCGGGTCAGGGAATTGCCGATGCTACGAGTATGAAAGCAGCGATAGAATTGGCAGCTTTTTTGGTGTCACAGAGGCTTCAAGGAAAGGAAATGAAGGCTACGAAATGACACGCATGAGTGCAGTTGAAGTGAATATGGAAGTACAACCAAGGGAGATCAGAAATTAC
Source organism: uncultured Stigonema sp. (assembly GCA_964657905.1). Lineage (GTDB taxonomy): Bacteria > Cyanobacteriota > Cyanobacteriia > Cyanobacteriales > Nostocaceae > Stigonema. The sequence goes on along the minus strand of CAZZXJ010000663.1, from coordinate 2,031 downwards.
CTTACAGCAGATGGCAGAAATCCTTTTGATCAGTGGCTTATTACTCTACGAGATAGAAGAGGAAAAGCTAAAATCAGAGCAAGGCTTGACCGAGTTGAAGATGGTAATTTAGGGGATTATAAGTCAGTTGGAGAAGGTGTTTTTGAACTGAGAATATATTATGGTCCTGGCTACCGCCTTTATTTTGGACTCGAAGGGTCAACAATTATTATTCTTTTGTGTGGTGGTGATAAAAATACTCAATTACAAGATATTCGTACAGCTAAGGAATATTGGGAAGACTACAGGAGTAGAGACGATGCCTAGAAGCACCAGTTATCACGAAAAACTGATTAAAGACCTCAAAGATCCATTGGAAGCAGCATCTTATATCGAAGTCGTTTTAGAAGAGGGCGACCCGAAAATGTTAAGTAAGGCGCTAAAAAATATTATTGAGGCGCAGGGTGGAATTGATAAGTTTTCAGCACAAGTCAAGGAATTTTACGAGAACCTTGACCAGATGTTATGGGAAAAAGGAGAAATTGAATTTTATTGTCTAAGTGCCTTGCTGGATGCGTTAGGGTTGCAGCTAGCAGTAACAGTGAAGTCAATGTAAGGCAATTACTTAACGGTAGCTTTCAAGCATACATCTCATTCGTTAATAATAGATGTTGTTGTAGGGTGGGCAATGCCCACCAAACTTGGTAATGGTGGGCATTGCCCACCCTACGATCGAATTTCACGAATCAGAAGAAAACAATGATTTTGATGATGCTAGCTTGTTAGCTAGTAGAGCAGATAGACTTTATGAAGAACTTGAAAACTTAGAAATTGTAATTTTAGACCTAGAGTAACAATGAAAACAATTGAAGAATTAAAAAGTCGTATTCAAGAACTCAGTAAACAAACTGTTGAATGTAGCTTATTGGCTCTACTTACAAGCATATTTTGAGAATTTGGAAGGGTTTGACCTCTCCCAAGTTGGAGAAACTTTTACTGTTCGCCTGCTAAAAACGAACACAGTTGATCAAGAAGCTATTAAAAAATTTGCTATATACAGAGATGATGTTATTCGCCAGGTACAGGGAATAATTCGCCATGATGCATAGAGATATTATTTTCGGTGAACTAGAAAAATTTCTACTGAAGTTAGGTTTTACTACCTTGCCAACGGCTGGTTCTCACAAAGTTTTTCTGTATCCATCAACAGGAGTATTAGTCATTCTACCTGCTTACGAGCAGCAGGCGTATGTTAATTCTGTGCATTTGGTAGCTGTACGCCGAATACTGATAGAAAATGGGTTAATCGACAGGAATGCTTTGGACAGTTTCTTGGAAAAGGTGGCAAGCTAAAAAGCCCTTGCTTTCTTTTCTTCTGACCCATGAATCTCAGAGAATATTCTTAAGCGACGCACTCAATACGGTTCGGATAAGATAATCTACATACCGATAATTCTTGTAGAGACGCGAAATTTCGCGTCTCTACACCCGTGACAGTTCGATCAATAACTCTTAACCGAACCGTATTAGCGACGCACTGTGCGAATAGGCTTTGTAGCAGTTATTGTTGCTTATCCCTTTTAAACTACCTTCAAGCTTCCCCTCTCATTACTCTATCCATTGAGTTTAGTTTCCACTCTAGTAACTAATTCGGGTAGTTTAGGTTTGAGTGGGTAGGGGTGCGAGCTCCCCTATACGTTTCCCATCTGTTTTGAAGCGATTTTATAATTTCTCACCCTTGGTTATTTCCCAGCTTCAAGTGAAGGTGATTTGCATATCCCAGTCATCCTCTCGTAGGATGCCTGGGATTTTTTTTGCCTTCGGATGAAGCTGTGACTCATCCAATTAAGGAATAGGCTACCGCCTAATGAATTGTGAATAATTGCTCCCCAAATCTTCGCGTCGGGTGGCAAATACTTCTTTTTTAATTTCCTTCGGACTGTAAGGAGGATGAAAGGTTACCACCTATTAGTTATGAGGAACATTCCCCTTTGGCGTCGTGATGCTTGGCGATCGCACTAACATGAATGACTGGCTGGTAGTCAACCCGTA
>CAZZXJ010000662.1:0-3780 GCA_964657905.1 uncultured Stigonema sp. | reverse complement strand
TCCTAACCTTCTCAATCGCGGAGACCCTGCGCAAACGGGAACGACTTCGACGAAGGCGTCTTTGCAGTTCGTTCACAAAACGCCCCGCAATCGTTACAATAAAGATAGTATTGTTAAGGCTTATTTACAGAATTAACCTATTCTGCCAAATTCTGTTAAATCAGTCCACTACTGGACATAAATCAGAAAAATCCCCTCTATACTTAGTTGTACGCTCTTATGACGCTCCCTATCCGTAACGTCGCCATTATTGCCCACGTTGACCACGGCAAAACAACCCTCGTTGATGCGCTCCTTAAACAATCTGGTATTTTCCGCGAAGGGGAAGACGTTCCGGATTGCGTTATGGACTCCAACGATCTTGAACGAGAACGGGGCATTACCATTCTTTCCAAGAATACGGCAGTTCACTACAAAGAGACGCTGATTAATATTGTCGATACCCCTGGACACGCCGACTTTGGCGGCGAAGTTGAACGCGTACTCGGCATGGTAGATGGTTGCATCCTGATTGTCGATGCTAACGAAGGTCCCATGCCCCAGACTCGCTTCGTACTGAAAAAAGCCTTGGAAAAAGGACTGCGCCCCATTGTAGTTGTCAACAAAATTGACCGTCCCTCCGCAGACCCCTACGGCTCAGTTGATAAAGTATTGGATCTGTTCTTGGAACTAGGGGCAGATGAAGCTCAGTGTGATTTCCCCTATCTGTTTGCATCGGGTATTTCCGGCTATGCCAAAAAAGACTTGGACGATGAAGCCAAGGATATGCAACCACTATTTGATGCAATTTTGCGCCATGTGCCACCACCAGTAGGCGACCCCAACAAGCCTCTGCAACTGCAAGTCACAACTCTAGATTATTCTGAATATCTGGGGCGAATTGTCATTGGGAAAATTCACAATGGCATTATCCGCATGGGACAACCAGTGGCATTGATGAAAGATACGGGCGAAATTGTCAAAGGCAAAATCACCAAATTGATGGGCTTTGAAGGGCTAAAGCGGATTGACATGCCAGAAGCATCAGCTGGTCATATCGTAGCTGTGGCAGGGTTTGCCGATGCCAATATCGGGGAAACAATTACTTGCCCCAACGAACCGCAGGCATTGCCACTGATTAAAGTCGATGAACCGACGTTGCAGATGACCTTCGCTGTGAATGATTCACCCTTTGCGGGTCAAGAAGGAAAGTTGGTGACATCGCGGCAAGTGCGCGATCGCCTGATGCGAGAATTAGAAACTAACGTCGCCCTGCGCGTCGAAGAAACCGACTCCCCCGATAAGTTCCTAGTTTCCGGTCGTGGTGAACTGCACTTGGGCATCTTAATTGAAACCATGCGCCGAGAAGGCTACGAGTTTCAAGTATCCCAGCCACAGGTGATTTACCGAGAAGTCAACGGACATCCCTGTGAACCCTTCGAGTGTTTAGTACTGGACGTTCCCGAAGATGCTGTTGGTGGCAGTATTGAACGACTGGGACAACGCAAAGGCGAAATGCAAGATATGCAAGTTGGTAGTAATGGTCGCACCGTGATCGAGTTCGTTATTCCCGCCCGTGGATTGATCGGTTTCCGGGGTGAGTTCATGCGTCTGAGTCGTGGCGAAGGTATCATGAATCATAGCTTCCTTGACTACCGTCCCATCAGTGGCGATATTGAATCCCGGAACAAAGGTGTTTTAATCTCCTTTGAAGAGGGCGTTGCCACCTTCTATGCCATGAAGAATGCGGAAGATCGAGGATTGTTCTTTATTACTCCAGGCACTAAGGTTTACAGAGGCATGATTGTAGGAGAACACAATCGTCCCCAAGACTTGGAACTCAATGTCTGTAAGACTAAGCAACTCACTAACCACCGGGCATCTGGTGGTGAGGAATTGGTGCAGCTGCAAGCGCCAGTAGATATGAGCTTAGAGCGTGCTTTGGAGTACATCGGATCTGATGAAATGGTCGAAGTAACTCCCCAGTCCATTCGTCTGCGGAAGGTGTCGAAGAAGCTGGTGAAACGTTAGTTGTTAGTGGTTGATTGTTGATTGTACTTATTTACAATCAACAATTAACAATTCCTTAGACAGGCGCGATCGCAGTGGAGATAGTAAGTAGTGATGCAAAATTAAATATACAATGTCCGAAGCGAATGGAGCGAAGCGGAATGTAGACCCCCGAGGGAGCTTCCCTCCGGGTAGCAATCGCAAAGGTTTGGGATTGCTTCACTTCGTTCGCGGCGGACATAAATATTTTTGTGTACGTACTTATGGCCCTTTTATGAACCCGCAGCTAGCGTAAATCCCTGATTTTTGAAGACTGTTTTAGCTTGATTGCTAGATAAAAATTGAATAAAATCCTTGGCAGAGTTAACATTTTTACTGCTTTTGAGAATCGCGATCGGCAAGACAATAGAGGAATGGGTAGTTGGGGGTGCGATCTCCACACGTTTTACCTTTTGGGAGCTTTTAGCGTCTGAGAAAAAAACGATACCAGCATCAGTGTTGCCCGACTCAACGTAGCGCAGAGCCTGACGAACGTCTTTAGCGTAGACAGCTTTGGCTTTCACTTGTTGACACTCCCCATGCCTAAAGGCAGGGGATTCTCTAAGAGGTTTTGCCGTATCTCCTAGATATCCGATTGTCGGTAGAAAATTCATTTGTATCAAAGAGGGACAATTGAATTGACTGCCCGTAGGCATGGTTCCTGGACTCAACACACTTAGGCGCTGATAACTTCCGAGGCGTAACTTTCGCGCAGTCCGCACGTAGTGTCTTTTTGTTTTTTGGGAAGACAAGTCCCACTCTTCTAGCTATTGTCCTAGAAGCTTTGGTGTCTGCGTGTTCGGTGTGATGACAGACCGTGCAGAGAAACTTTTCACCCTCGCGGTTACTCTTGTCAATGTGTCCGCACTTGGGGCATTCTTGGGATGAGTGTTTGGCTGGTACTGGTACGACAGGCTTACCCGCTTTCAGAGCAAGCCAAGCAATTTTGTTAAAGATGTCGCCCCAGCCAGCATCAAGAATGACCCGGTTTAACCCAGTTTTTTGGCTTGCGCCGTTACGCTTATAGCCACCTTTCCCGTCATGCTTGGGCTTGGCACGCTTGACCATATTCTTAATGTTCAAGTCTTCTCTTGCCACAGCATCAGCCGTCTTGACAATGGTAGACGCGACTTGCCAGTTATAGCCATCCCGATGCTGGGCAATTTTGTGCTGTTGTTTGGCTAATTTTTGAAGCGCCTTAATCTTGTTCTTAGAACCAAACTGTTTGCGACTGATGGCACGCTGCCGCATTGCTAACCGACGCGCTTTTCTTTGTCTTATTTAAAGTTTGCCATTTGTTCAGATGGAGTGTTCCGGTCCAAAATCTTTGCTGCTTCTTGCAAACTGGCTGACAAACGTTGTGAGTCTTCAAGGATCATAGTAGTTGCACCTGCTTGAGTATTGTCCCTGTGTCTATAGCAATCCTATTTAATCAGTGAAAATTTTAAGCTTAAGAAACCGACTTTCTCTACGTTCACGAATCATGAGCGGATCAGTATATCCTACTTTAATTATGCCTGTATTTGCATGCATTAAGATGCTCCCTCAGGGCAAACGCATCGTATTTTTAGAATGCATATTGGACAAAGGTTTCGTGCATTGTTTACTTTTGTTAATAAAATTTAAACTCATCCCACTCCTTGTAGGGGTGGGATTTTGTGGGCATGGGGCATGGGTGCGTTTCCTATGCCCACTTGGCCAAACGGTGAGCCAGTGCGGTCTTGGGGTTTCCCCAAGTAGAGCAACTGGCGT
>CAZZXJ010000661.1:0-3782 GCA_964657905.1 uncultured Stigonema sp. | reverse complement strand
GCTGAGGCGCAGAGAATACAGAGAGCCGAGAAATTCTTGTCCAAAAATTTTAGTCACCTTGAAAGGGCTAGTTCTAGCCCTTTAGTCAACGACAAAACTGAGGCAAGAGGCATTAATCAGCTGCCCCTACAATAACCGTAAAATATAACACTTTAGTTGTATGTAGCAACTAACACAGGAGGTTATAACCTTACCAGGCTGACATCTTATACCAAGCCCTGAACAGGTTGTCAACATACAACTTCATTCCTACTAACTTCAACGCTGTCGCTACAATTTTTAACACATGCATGATTTGGATTGCCTACCCAACCTATAAGAGCAGAAATTACAGCAATTTTCAGGTAAATAGACCACAGTCGTAGGAGCGAAGGGCCCTTCGCCCTTACAAATGGTGTGGTTCGTTTATGTGAAAACTGCTGTAATATTTTGCCAAGCGTAAAAGCCTCGTGAGTTGATAGCCTAGTACCGCAAGGCGTTCGTCAAAAGTCACTCATGTTTATATATCAAAGCTTGTGCGTGTTTGAAATGGTAGGTTTATTTACGCCGTCCTGCACTAGTCCTGAACCTTGGGCATTTCACTGTTAATAACTATTATTATCTTAATTATTTTAGCGCTAGGAGTTTTTATGTCAAAAAAATTACCATTAACTCCAACCCTGCGTACTGTTCTTGTCGCCCTTACCATTGGATTGGTTGGCTGTAAGAATGCAAGTAATTTGGCAAACACTTCTTACACGACTACCTCCTCTGATGGGTTGAATAATCTTCCCCGAGTCGTAGCAACTACAAGCGTATTGTGTGATTTAACCAAACAAATTGCAGAGGAGACAATAAATCTCACTTGCTTGACCGACCCTGATACGGACCCTCACCTTTATCAACCCTCGCCAGAAGACCGCAAAGCAATTGAGCAAGCTAAACTTATTTTCTTTAATGGGTACAATTTTGAACCTGGTGTGTTGAAATTAATTAAGGCGAGTAAAAACCATGTACCCAACATTGCAGTTGGTCAGCGTGCTGTTCCCAATCCACTACAGTTTAAGGAAGGCGGCAATAAAGTATCTGACCCTTATGTTTGGCATAATGCCAAACATGGTATCAGCATGGTAGAGGTAATTAGCAGTAACTTGAGTAAAATATTACCTAAAAATAAGTCAATTTATCACAGCAACGCCCGAAAAATCAACAATGAACTGACCCAACTGGATGGCTGGATCAAATCACGAATTGCGACTATTCCTGCAAATCAACGCAAGTTAGTTACAACCCATGACGCAATGAGTTACTATGTGCAAGCTTATGGTCTTCAGGATGTAGGTGCTTTAGTAGGTATTAGCACTGAGGCAAAACCCACCACTGCACAAGTAAAAACACTCGTTAAAGGCATTACACAAGCTAGGATACCGACAATTTTTGCAGAAACCACAATTAACTCTAATTTGATTAACTCTATAGCCAAACAAGCGAAAGTGAAAGTTTCAAAAAGGGAACTGTTTACCGATAACTTGGGTGCGCCAGGAAGCGAGGGGGACACCTACCAGAAAATGATGGTTGCTAATACACGCACAATTATAGAAGGGTTAGGAGGAACGTACCTGATATTTGAACCAAAAGTTCTGAAGTAGGCGAAGTGGGGAAATGTTAGTTGTTGTTTGTTAGTTGGTAACTGCTGACCCCAATAACTCCAATGGTGCAGGCACTGTCAGTGGATCGTAGCCTAGCTGTTCGGTGATGCGTTCTCTTGCCAAAGCGCGGTACTCCCAGAAATGCTCTCCAGCAGCACACAAGCCCAGATACATGTTGAGAACTTGAGGTTTGGTACGCACTATTACCCAAAGCTGTCGCCAAAATTGCCCTCGAATCTCAGACCGTTGCCAGCCTTGATACCAAATTAACTGTGCTACTAGCCGCAGCCCCTTGCCCGGAGCGAAGTGCATGGTCTGCTTTCGCCCAGGGGGGGGAGTAATGTTGAGGCACTGTTGAAAACAGCGCCTGAGATAGTTAGCTGGTTCGTACAACGTCCAGAAGCCTTCTACATACTCTCTAGCAATTTCGGAAACCTGTCGGGTGGGCGTAAAGTTCATCAAAGTATTCTGATCTCCCACCGAAGTGACGCCTCTGTCCTCTAATAAACGCTGCTCGACTTGGAGCCGATTCCAGAGAGCAGTATTGGGTAAAGCTTGCAGGATACCGAGCATAGGTTGAGGAATACTGCTTTGTTCGACAAAAGCTTGAATCCGGTCGCCAGCACCAGTGCGTTCTCCATCAAAGCCGAGGATAAATCCTGCATAAATCAGCAGTCCGGCTGAGTTGATCTGGCGACAGGCTTCTAATAGCGGGTTACGGGTATTTTGAAACTTGTGAGTGAGTTGGAGGCTATCTTGGTCTGGGGTTTCAATGCCGAGAAAGACGGCATAGAAGCCGGCTTCCACCATCAGATGCAGCAGTTCAGCGTCCTCTGCTAGATTCACAGAGGCTTCGGTCATGAAAGTGAAGGGATAGTTCTTCTCTTTCATCCAAGGAATCAATTCTTGCAGGAGCCGTTTGACATTGCGCTGATTCCCAATAAAGTTGTCATCGACGATGAAAAGTGACCCCCGCCAACCTAAGTCATAGAGGGTTTGCAACTCTGCTAAGGTCTGAGTCGGTTCCTTAGTGCGCGGTTTACGACCATATAGTGTGATAATGTCACAGAATTCGCAGTTAAAGGGGCAACCGCGAGAAAACTGAATCGCCATCATGAAGTAGGCATCCATCTGAAGCAGGTCGAAGCGGGGAATGGGGCTCTTGCTAACGTCAGGCTTCTCAGTGGAGCGAAAGATTCCTTGACCTTTGCCTTGAGCAAGTGCTTCCAGAAATTGTGGGATCGTTAGCTCCCCCTCATCTAATACCAGGTAATGCGCCCCAGAGGCGAGGGCATCTTCAGGGACTGACGTTGGATAGGGACCGCCCACTACCACCTTCTTGCCCAACCGCACAGCTTTTTGAATCAGGGCGTGGAAGTCAGGCTTCTGAACCAGCATGGCAGAGAGAATAACCAAGTCACACCACTCCCAATCCCCTTCTGTTTCAGGATTGACATTGCGATCGTAGAACCTTATTTCCCACTCCAGTGGCAGGAGTGCTGCAACTGTAATAATTCCCAAAGGCGGAATAACTGCCTTGAGTCCGACCATTTCCATGAATCTGTCATAAGACCAGAAAGACTGGGGAAAACAGGGGTAGAGCAAGAGTGCCTTCATTTTAGATACCTAACAGGCGACTGATATTTTCAGTATATATTGACAAGGATATATGTATTTTGATAATATTTCGGCCTTTATCGTTTATAGTAAGGGAAGAGGCGCTGTAACAATCGGGTAGGTGAGATGTAGCAGCACACTTTCCCTCCCTGAGCGCAGTGAGCGGTAAGCACTTGGCACGATACTAGAGGAAAAACAGCGACTCAATCACTGGTGCAGACAAGTAGGTCAGTGCTGAATCCTGCTAGCTGAGCCAATTCCTTGATGAGGTTGAGTAGTTATGAAAGTTCAAGCGTTGGAGCTTCAAATCGGACATCACATCAAAGCCTACTGCAACAACAAGATGCAGACCTGCACAGTGAAACAGATTCTTGACCCTGGTCAGGAGATCATTACATTCACCGTATCCACATCGGGGTATTATCGAAGCTCAGGCTCATACGTAGTCCGGTTTCAGCGAGAGGCTTTAGTTAATTTGGCAGGCTAGTACAGCGCGGCAGAAATAACTAGACAGTTAAAAACAGCTTAAAACCCAGT
>CAZZXJ010000660.1:0-3786 GCA_964657905.1 uncultured Stigonema sp. | reverse complement strand
TATAGTCTCTGTCTCTGCTATAGTAATCACGCTCACGAAACGTCTCTCTTGGAGATTCGCGATCACTCGAGCGTTCTTTATCGCCAGTAAAGATTTCACGGATAGTACCAAACAAGTCATCATCTTCGTCATCAGTAAAAGACTGACGGACTTCCCGATTTAGCTCATACAAAGCATCTTGTAGGTCTGCAAGAGATTGGTCAATGCCGCGCTCGTCGTCTTGCTGTAAACTAGAGCGCAGTTCCCGGCAAATTCTATCAATCCGCTGACGGCGGCTGCGGGCAAACTGCATCCCTAAATCCAGCGCCACTTCTCTAAGTTGGCGTTCTGCTTGTAAAATCAACGCCTCAGCACGAGTGCGCTTTTCTACTCGTTCTTTGCGTTCCCGGTCTACCTCAGCATATTTTTGGGCGTCCTGAATCATCCGTTTGATTTCCGACTCGCTTAAGGTTGAAGCACCTTGGACTGTGATACTCTGCTCTCGACCGGTGGTTCTATCCAAAGCTGTCACCTGTAAAATTCCGTTGGCGTCGATATCAAATGATACCTGGACTTGGGGGACACCGCGTGGTGCTGGGGGAATGCCATACAACTTAAACCTTCCTAGCGACTTGTTATCTGTCGCCATTTCCCTTTCGCCTTGGATGACGTGGATTTCCACTGTGTTTTGGTTATTTTCTGATGTGGAAAAAATATCAGAGCGACGTACTGGTATAGTAGTGTTGCGGGGAATGAGTTTTTTGGTTACGCCACTGATGGTTTCCAATCCCAAGGATAGAGGCGTGACATCCAGCAGCAGGACATCCTTGAGTTCTCCGGCGAGAATACCTGCTTGAATTGCTGCACCCACTGCCACCACTTCATCAGCGTTGACGTTTTGGTTGGGTTGTGTGCCAATCATCGCCTGCACGAGCTGCTGTACCATTGGCATCCGGGTGGCACCCCCTACCAGCACGACTTCATCAATATCTGCGGGTGTTATACTAGCATCTTTCAGCGCTCGTTTGACGGGAAGACGCAACCGCCCCAACAAGTCATCGCACAAACTCTCAAACTCGGAACGAGTCAGGCGAGTTTCCAGATGTTTAGGACCCTCAGCGCTGGCAGTAATGAAGGGTAAGTTAATATCGGTGACGCTGACGGCGCTGAGTTCGATTTTGGCTTTTTCCGCCGCTTCCAGCAGACGTTGTAGGGCTTGGCGATCGCTGCGTCTTAAATCTACCCCGTGTTCAACTAAAAATTGCTCTGCCAGCCAATCAACAATTTTCTTATCAAAGTCATTACCACCAAGCTGCGTATCTCCACTTGTAGACTTGACTTCAAACACGCCATCGCCCACTTCTAGAATCGACACGTCAAATGTGCCACCACCTAAGTCAAATACTAAAATGGTTTCACTCTCACCGCGATCCAATCCATAAGCTAAAGATGCAGCTGTGGGTTCATTCAGAATCCGCAGCACCTCTAAACCCGCAATTCTGCCTGCATCTCGCGTTGCCTGCCGCTGGGAATCATTAAAATAAGCCGGAACGGTAATCACTGCCCCTGTCACTGGTTCACCCAGGTAGCGACTGGCGTCCGAGGCCAGTTTTTTGAGCACCATTGCCGAAACTTCTTCTGGGGAAAATTCCTTATCCAAACGGGGACAGACAATTTGAATATTGCCTACTTCGTCTTTGCGGATGGTGTAGGGGACGCGCTTTGATTCTGGGCTGAGTTCGCCATAAGAGCGCCCAATAAAGCGTTTAACGGCAAAAAAGGTATTTTGTGGGTTGAGGACAGTTTGCCGCCGCGCCATTTGCCCAACAACTCTTTCACCTTCTTTGCTGAAACCAACGACGGAGGGAGTGGTGCGCATTCCTTCTGCATTGGCAATCACCACCGGCTTGCCACCCTCCATGACGGCAACCACTGAGTTGGTTGTACCCAAGTCAATGCCGACTACCTTGCCCATGCGTTGCTGTTCTCCTAGTGTGTCTTATACATTTATTATGCTAGGGGACGATTACCTTTTGCTTTTTGCTAAAGAATAAAAGATCCTCAATGGTATAATAATCATCAAACAGGAATTGGAGGGCACTTGCACTTATTCCATTGGAATGGCTTCCCTAGTGGTTAGTTGGTTAGTTTCCATCGGTGGTCAAGTGTCCACTCAAGTTCAGGCAATTTAAAGCTAGTCGCAACACTAGGATAACACTGACTATGGTTGGTATGCCCAAGAAGCTTAGACACTTGTAGTTGAGGTAATTTTCAGGAGCTTGCTGTTGGCAAACGTACTTTAATGACTAATTTCTTGACGTTTTCCTCTGCTTTCAAGTATTTTGCAGTGATTATTGTAAAAATTTGGATTTAAAAGAGCGACTAAAAATTCACCTAACTCAGATAGTTCGCGAACGCGATCCCTATCTGTCAACTGCTGGACATTTTTTTGTCCAAGAATATATCCGTCAACAATTTGCCCAATGGGGAAGTGTGGAAATTCACACCTTTAGAGTCAGGGGCAAAACCTGTAAAAACCTCATCTTGAATTTACCCCCCCAACCCCCCTCAGTTCACCCGAAACGGGGGGAGGATATGGCAAGCGGAAATTTGCCACCAATAATTTTAATTGGTGCCCATTATGATGCTGTACCAGGGACACCAGGGGCTGATGATAATGCCACAGGTGTGGCAGTGTTGCTAGAATTGGCAAGAATGTTTGTGGCAGTTGCGGCTAAATATCCCCTGCGACTGGTTGCTTTTGATATGGAGGAATACGGATTACTCGGTCCTTCTGGTGCTTCCGAGTATGCAGCCCAGTTGCGGCAAGAACAGCAACCGTTACGCTTAATGATTTCTCTAGAAATGCTGGGTTATTGCAATTCTGCTGCTGGTTCACAACGTTATCCAGCCCCTCTGGAACACTTTTACCCAAATCGTGGCGATTTTATTGCTTTACTTGGCAACTGGGGAACAATTCGGGATTTGATTGGTATTAGCCGCAGTATTCGCAAAGTGGGGGTTCCAAGTCAGTGGTTACCAGTTCCGAATCGAGGTTTAATACTTCCGCAGACGCGACTCAGCGATCATGCTCACTTTTGGGACCAAGGTTATCCGGCAATGATGGTGACAGATACAGCTAATATGCGTAATCCACATTATCACAAACCTAGTGACACCATTGCCACTTTGGATTTAGATTTTCTGACTGGTGTCTGTCAAGGTTTGGAAACGGGTATTCGACGTCTGTGAAATCCGCGTAGGGGCGGGGTCCCCCCGCCCATCCGGGAGTGACTCCGTTTACTGTTGAAGGGGCGTGTAACCGAACACTGTTTGAAACAAGGGAAGGAGACTTGTTTGGTTCCAACACTTGAACCTGGACAGGTTGTGGTAATGGATAATGCCACATTTCATAAAGGTGGTCGCATCTCCTGTACTGATTCAAAATGCAGGTTGTGAGCTATTGTACTTACCCCCATTATCTCCAGATCTAAACTTAATTGAAAAATGTTGGTCTTGGTTAAAGAGTCGAATCCGTTAAAAACTGGGGCAGTTTGATTGTTTACGAGATGCCCCACTCGGACGTCTTGCGTTTTGCGTCCTAACCGCCTTGGCGGTTGCTATACTTGTGATTGTTGCACCCCTGACAAGCCAGAGCTAAATTATCCATTGTCGTCTCTCCACTTTGGCTTCGGGCAATGATATGTTCAACTGAAAAGGGTTGAATTGCAAAACGTGCCTGACTTCGGCAATAGACATCTCCAAAATAGAACCGTTTTGTGGTAAAAGAGGATAAAATTGTCTTTT
>CAZZXJ010000659.1:0-3795 GCA_964657905.1 uncultured Stigonema sp. | reverse complement strand
GACCAAATTCCGTTATCCACATGATGCTCAAGAGCGTATAGTGCGTAAGTCCTAATATATTTATTGGTCAATTTCTTAAAATTCAGCTTTGTGCTTACAGGCTAGTCAGCCATCCAACCAAACCGTGTCCTGTAAATACTTCAATCGCTATAAGTGAGACAAAGCCAATCATTGCCTCAAAGCGCACGAATCCCCACCCATAAGGTTGCTTATGGGTGGGGTGCGTTCAAATAAACCTGAGATGCTGATTTTTGTCCCTGCTTTTAGTGGCGGATTATTTTAGCGCCCATCCTAGAAAACGTTCAGTGTAATAAAGCGCTAGCTGATTGCTAATACCGTTGAAAATGGCATCAAACTCATGTTCAGCCCAAGGAATTTCTAGAAAAACAGCAGTGTTACCAACAGTACGCAGGCGATCGTACAAACTCTGCCCGAATTTTGCTTGAACGATATGGTCCCGTCCACCATAGATTAACAAGGTCGGTGGTAAAGACTTCCTGACATAATTAATCGGGGAAGCATTTTGATAAGAAACGGGTAGTTCCTGTGGTGAACCACCAATAAACGCCTCTAAAACAGCGCGAGTGTTAATTGGGTCAGGATGAGGTGGGTCAGAATAACCTGCGGTTAGGTCAACTGGACCGTAGTAGTCCACGACTGCGAGTATGGGGATTTTGGTTTGATAAGCCGCTAGCATTGCCAAATGCGCACCTGCTGAACGCCCAACTAAGGCTATGCGTTGCCAGTCTACCTCATACTCAGTAGCATGTTGATGAATGAAAGCTAGGGCAGTCTGCACATCCTCAACTTGGGTAGGAAAGCGGTAGCGGGGGGCATGGCGGTAGTCAATCGCCACAACTGTATAACCACGAGCCGCCATGTAGTCATTGAATTTGGCATGCTGAGTAGGACTACCGTTTTGCCAAGCTCCACCGTAGATGACAATCAGTGCCGGGTACTTTCCCACTTGTGGGGGGCGGTACACCTCCAAGCTCAAAGGCACACCATCAGGTGCAGCAAAACGGATACCAGAAGTGTGTCGCACTTTGCTACTAGGAATTCCTCTAAACGTGTCAGTTAGGACAAAGGGTTGAGGACGCATCTGGGCTTGCCAATATGAAGGAATACTTTCCAGATAGTCTGCCCCTAGCGCCTTCTGCATCGCAGTTTTTGCTTGTTGTTCAGTCATAGGCACCTGAAGTAGGGGCAGGGCACTAAGAATAAGTCCCACTAAACCACAACTCAAGGCGAAGCGACGTAGCCAAAGAGGACTGAGCTTTGGGAGACTAAGGAGGGTAGCTATACCATTCAACCCCAGTAACCAAGGACTTACCTCTGGCGCACCCACTCCTAGAGGCAACAGGAAAAAGGTTGGAGCCGGGAACACAATCCAAGCACTCAGGAACAGACCAATCCCACACAGAAGCAGGGTCAGTAGTCTGTACACAAGCTGAAATAGAGTCAACATTGGGTAAACGCACGAACATAGGCAACTCAACGAACGTGGCAAAACTTGCGCTGATTATCATCAGAGGGATATTGCCAAGAATAGGAAAAATGACTAACTCCCTTCAGTTGCGGCACAGATTGGTGAAGTGCTTGCATTTGCATTTCTAGAGATGGACGATTATCCGTGGACTGTCCCCACTGACCTGCTATAGCTGGAATTATCTGGGTATCTGGTTTTGCCGTGCGCACCACCTGCTGCACTTGTGCCACAATACAACTGACATTACCGCAATTTGCATAAGCCATTGGATTCCACTGTAGCGAACTTGGGAACCTATCCCAAGGTTGCAAGCGGGAATCATATCCTTGACCCAACGTTTGGTTGCCCTCTGGGAAAAATACCACCCCTGCGGGAATCCCTAGCTGCTGCGCTGGATAAGCAGCTAAGGTGACAAAATCCAGGATGCCTTGCATCGCGTGGGCGACTGCAAGTTGCCACAAATCAAATTGTAGTTGCGGTTGCCTTGCGCTTGGAGGAAGAATTGACTTTTGCTCTGCTGATGGAATGCGACCCTGCCATAAGGGTTCTCCTTCCTGAGGATACAGTTGATCGACTTGAGCTATATCTCCTGCTGTCACGTATCCCTTACTTAAAAAGCGCCGAATGAATTCCAGTCCTTTGTAATTTAGGGCCCGTCGAAATAAAGCTTGTTGGGTAGCTTCACTATACAGCCATAAATCTGTGACTTTCGTAGCTACGGAATCACTGCCAGCCTGTCGCGGATAGCGTACATAGTCAAATAACACTCCATCCGGACGACGGCGCAATACCTCTTGTAACATTTGGTAGTAGTCACGTTTTGCTTGCAAGTTATAAGGGTCAATAAATAGTTGACTGCCGTTGTCTACAACATATAAGCTTGTCTGACCCTTACCGTTGCGGGCGATCGCCCCTTCCCTGTCTGGACGCAAAGCGTAGGTGTAGCCAAAATTTGTGGTAAACAACCAGGCGTAGACCTTTAGACCGCGTTCCCGCCCTTTTTCAATTGCTGTAGCAAGCAGATCCACATTTTCTGCCCCTGGTGTGCGAATGACAGAAGGCCAAACTGTGGGGTTACCCTTGGCGGGCAATAGCACCTGCCCATCAGAGAACGCTTCCACATAAACTTGGTTGTAGCCTCGGTTGACAATCCGATCCATAATTTTATCAATTGCCCCAGGCTGTGCATCACAAGGATATAAGCGCAACCAGATTGCTTGTACTTGTGGCCAACTACGATTGCGGCATTCCTGCACACCTTGTGCGTGTTGTCGCAGCAATTGCTGGTAGCTGACCTGAGCTGACCCATCGCCTTTGAGTGCTGACAAACGTAAGTTTTCCTTTTCTTGCGCCGCCGGTGGTGATAACTGGCAATACTCGGTTACTTGCGCCTCTGCTGGTTGACTCCTAAAGTAGGGAATAAGCAGACTAGTGGTAAAAACGACACAGAACAAGCGTCGCCAAAAGAGCATTGATTTTGCAACATTCAACAGACAGTTGGACATACGTACAAGTAGAAGGACAAACATAAGAACTGCTAGAAGGCAGCACCCCTGTGGCGTCTACGGCGGCAACCGAAGCGCTCAGACTTCTCTGTGTTATTTAGTATCTCCAGGTGAAATAAAGTTCCTTTAAGCAATTCAAAATTCAAAACGCGGATCATCCTGAGCGATCGCTTTGCTATCTAAAATTCAAAATCAAACCTTGGTAAGTATTCTGACCACGTAGGTTTTGTGATTTAAATGCACGTAGTGTGCCTAATTCAGCAAGTAGTCAAGAGTCAAAACTTTTGACTCTTGACTTTAAAAAGCAGATAGTTAAGCGCCACGCTTTAGCGCCGCCTCTACCCGCTGAAACTCTTCCTCTAAACGATCCTTCAGCTTTTGTGGTACAGGACGATTTGGGTAAGAACTGTAGTATCCAGCTAGAGAGTTGAGGGCTGTTCGCATAGTTGTGAAGGAATTCAGACCAGAAATAGAGCTATCCCGTTGGTAGCGAGCTGCAAAGTCATTAATTTTTTGACGTGCTTGTGCTTGAGCTACTCCTTTGTTTGGAGAATCTTGTGGTAACTCTACAGCATTTCTCAAAGTATTGACTACACTTAAGGTATCTTGTCGATAATCCCCTGTTAAACCATCCGGACTGTTGGAACAGCCGATGACGCCGATGACTAAAACTAAAACCACGGCGAGCAAACGTGACCAATAACGCTTCATAAACATTAAGTGAAACGATACGTAAATCAACGTCCATCGTATCCTGGATTGGTATCACAGGGATCACTTGAATGGGGAATGGGGCATGGG
>CAZZXJ010000658.1:0-3806 GCA_964657905.1 uncultured Stigonema sp. | reverse complement strand
AGAGCCAATTTTGCTTTGGCTGACTACTTAGCAAGGCAAGGACAACACGTACATTTAGTAGCTCATCGAGTAGCAAATGAATTATTAGCTTATCCCAATGTGAAATTCCATCGTGTGCCAAAGCTAGCTAATTCTTATCTACTCAGCAGTCCCCTGCTCAACTGGATAGGACGCTGCCAAGCACAACGTATTGCAGTTGATGGTAGTAGAGTCTTGGTCAATGGTGGTAATTGTCAATGGGGTGATTTTAACTGGGTGCATTATGTTCATCTTGCTTACCAACCTGACTATCAAGCTGGATTACTGCATCAGTTCAAGGGGGCAGTTTCTCGTCAGATGTTTTTAGATGGAGAACGAAAGGCATTCAAATCTGCACGAGTAATTATTGTCAATTCAGAGCGTACAAAACGAGATTTGATAGAGAAATTGGCCGTTCCTGAGCAAAAACTGCACAGAGTATACTATGGCATCGATCCACAAACCTTTTATCCAGCTACACAACAAGAGCGAGGGGTACTTCGTCAACAGTTAAAATTATCAACTGACAAGCCAATTGTAGTGTTTATTGGTGCTTTAAGCGATCGCCGTAAAGGATTCGACACACTTTTTGCAGCTTGGCAGCAGTTATGTAGCTCCCCAAATTGGGATGCAGACTTGGTAGTGATTGGGGTGGGTGCAGAACTAACACTGTGGCAGCGTCGTGCTAATGAGTGTGCTATTTCAAACATTCATTTCCTAGGCTTTCGTTCTGATGTCCCGAAATTGTTGCAAGCGGCTGATTGCTTGGTTGCTCCCACTCGTTATGAAGCTTATGGTTTGGGAGTACATGAAGCTCTGTGCTGTGGTTTGCCAAGTATAGTCAGCACTACATCTGGAGTTTCGGAACGCTATCCCCCACAGTTGGGAGATTTGTTAATTCCTAATTCTGAGGATGCTGTTGATTTGGCAGCGCGACTTCAAAAGTGGTGGTGGGATAAACAGTATTATAGTAATTTAGTATCTTCTGTTTCCCAAGAATTACGAGATTATACTTGGGACGATATGGCAAAGAGTATCCTGGAAATAATGGAAGAATCATAACTTGCCACCAAGAAATTGTAGATAAGATTTAGCGATGCTTTCCCAACTGAATATTTGATAATATTCATCCCTAAACTCAGATATAGTTATGGTGTCCAGAGTTAATTCTAATGTTGGTGGAAATAGTTTTAGACTGTCTCTAAATAAAGGCTCTAAATCAGGTACTCCACCTGTTGGTGTGGCAAAAATAGGCATTCCCGACTCTAGCATCTCATTTAACACCAGTCCCCAACCTTCAACGTTACTTGTAAATAAACCAACATCGTGGTTAGCAAGCAAAAAATAAAGTTGACTCCTCTTAAATGATGGGATTATTTTTAATTTACCTGACTCAATCAGTTCAGGTGGGCAATCTTTTTCTACATTAGTACCACATCCGGCAATTGTAAAAGTATCTTGAGGATGTGAAGCTACCCTTTTAACTATAAAGTCAAGTAGTTTACTAATTCCCTTATGGGCAGTCCAACGACCTATCCAAAGAAATCGAATACCTTTACCCTGATACTTTTCTCGATGTAAGCGGATTTTAGCTAGTTCTGCTTGATCAGTTGTTGAGAGCGCATTTACATAATAAATTAATTTACCTTTCCACCACGGAAACCATTTCTTCATCCATTCAAGTTCCAATGTGCCAAGACAAAGAATATAGTTTGCTCTTCTCCACCCTTGTAGGAGTAAAAATATATATCCTATTTCCAATAAATAACGAAATGGAAGGAAAGCTATTTTTTTAAACAGATTTTTTTTTCGATAATTTAATTTAGATGGGATATACAAAATTTCAGGTTGAACACTACGAGCGACTACTAAGGCTGATTGAGCAACCCGTTTAGTGATAAATACGGTAAAGCTATCAATGACGTCAAAAGGTTCTTGAGCTTCAATAAACGCATCTAGCATTGACCGTACTAATTGGATACTTTGAATATCTCGCCAGGGGGTTGTGAGACTGGGCATTGGATGAGGAGACCATAGAGTTACATGGTGTCCTTGCTCCCGTAAAGCTTCTGCTAAATTGATTGCCACTTGACCGGCGCCAAACTCAGCAGCAAGTGGAGAATGTGTAGTTATAAGTATGCGAAGAGAGCTATTCACCATTATTATAGATATCTAAATGTCTTTTAACTACTGTTAACCAACTTAGAGGTTGTATCCACTCACGACAACGGGTTTGATATGGTGCATATTCTGTTGGAGATAAATCAACAATTTGATGTAGAGCAGATGCGATCGCTTCCCCAGAGTTCTGTTTAACTACAAACCCAGTACAATGATTATCTACAAATTCATGCATTGCACCAGCATCAGTACAGATAACAGGAGTCCCACAAGCTTGAGATTCTAACAATGTGAACCCCATCAGTTCAGGAACTGGCGTATAGTCTCCGTAGCAGTTCATGTACACAGAGGGCAAAACTGTCACCATTGCTGTACGATACTCATGAAGTAAACGCTGGTCGTCAGCGTCGTGAATGAATTCTACGTTTAGTCCATCTGCTAGCTGTTTGAGGTCTTGGTAGAATTTTTCACTGTAAACTCTACCAACAATTGTGAGTTTGTAGTTTGAGTGATTTAGTAAGCAGAAAGCTTCTATCAAGTAGTTAATACCTTTATGGGGCAAAATCCGTCCGACATAGAGAATCTTCTGTTCTTTTTGAAAATTAGGATCTGGACAAAATTTCTCTGTATCAATACCTCCTTTAATCACAACTCCTTTTTTTCTTAGATCAGTTGGCAGAAAATCTAAGGCAAATTCAGATTGAGCGATCGCATGGCTATAACAACGAAAAACTGGTAATTTTTGATTAAGGAAAAAAGAGCCACCACCACCATGATCTGTAACAACAACATTTTTACCAATAAAAGATGCCGTTAAGCAAGCTAGATCGGAAACTAGGGTGTGGATATTATGGATATGAACTATATCAGCATCTAAAATAGCAGCCAGATATTTAAAGCATAGAGGATTAACTTTATTACCTTTGATAAAAACTTTAACTGGGTAAGTTTCGCATTTGAGTTGACCTTGCTTGAAAGATTTACGTTGAGATGAGAAGCTAACGAGGGTAGTATCTACAAATTTCGACATCCAGGTTGCTAACTCAGTGGGATATCGTTCACCGCCTCCGATAACTGATACATCATCAAAGTAAGTTGGTGTGATGTGGACTACTTTCATAATCAAAATTTGAATGGCTACTTAATAGCCTCTAATTCAAAATAAAGATACCAAGCCGGAAAAATCCAAGCCCATCTTTGCTCATAGCTTTGGGGGAATTTATTAGCCAATCTCCTAAAAATAGACCGATTAATTCTGCCACCCTGGAACTGTATATGACGATATTTAATACGATATCTAGCCTTTGAGTAATAGGACAAGGTATGGCTATCAGAGAAATAATCAAAGGAAAAATAACTTAAATGCCATTTATGGGTGGGATCTATATATGAATTTGCACAAGAAAAATGAGGGGTAGTTATTTTAAGTAATCCTCCAGGTTTGAGAATTCGATGAAATTCCTCTAGATTATTGGGAATATTTGATAGATGCTCTATGACATCAAAGCACTCTATTTCTGAAAAGCTAGAATCATTCAATGGATAAGGAATCTTTTCTAAATCCCAAACTATATCAGGATCTACTTCAGGGGATATATCCAGCCTAACTAAATTTGGCTGTTGTGATTTTCTACCGCATCCAACAGATAATATATTCATCATTCTCT
>CAZZXJ010000657.1:0-3826 GCA_964657905.1 uncultured Stigonema sp. | reverse complement strand
CTGACTTCTGACTTCTTCTTCAACCTTCATCCCTTCTTTGCTGTCATTCATTTTACAACTCAAAATCTTCTTTAATGCTGAGATCACCCGAATTTACTTTGACACAGAAATGTTTTCCTATTTCACCTTTAAAGGGTTTGAGTTGAATGTAGTTATCTTGACCTCTTGACGTAACTTCTTGAAGTGTTTTGCCTGCCTTAGATAGCAAAGTTAGTTGGAGATTTGGCGGCAGATACTTTTCTCCACTTGTGGGATGTAACTGTATCAAAATACCTAATTTATCCTCAGTCTCCTCTGTGATATTTACTAGCAGCGCGACAGTTAGATTACCCAACTGCACACCCAAGTCAATGAGTTTGGCTCTCTTAGTAGCCTCTTCAGTATTCCTAGTAGTGAAAGCTAAATTGGCTTTTGGATTTATGAGTGCATCAATAGCTTGCCAACCTTCATCAAAGATACCCTCTAACCACAAACTCAACTTTATTCGGGTTTTCTGTAAATATTCCTGTAATGGTAACGAAGACTCGGTTGAGGCTACAGGTAGAGGAATAGCTGTTGGTTCCAAGAAACGGTTGTAAAACAACAGGTGGTTTGGTTCAGCATCAAATAAAGATAGTGGTAGCTGATAGTAACCTGTCTGTATGGGTTGTAAATTGACCTGACTACGATAGTTAACCACTTGGTCGTGACGCAGAATGCCTCTAATAATCACTTGTTCTTCCTCTTCTAATACCTCAAGCACCACATAGAGATGAGCCGCTAATTCTGCTTTGTCAATGGTATTTTGGGGAACATTTACTACTTCATCAAGTAGTTGTTCTGTGGCAATTAGAGAGACTTTAAACTCACCAACATTGAGACAGCAGATAGTCTCATTAATATTTTTATCTCTATTGATTGACTGCTCTGGCATGCGTTCAATTAGCCATTGTTCAAAGCCAAGTAGCGCCAGTATATTTAGATAAGTTTGCCACTGTTGAAGTACACCAGTTGCCCTACTGCTCATCTCTTTTGCTTGGTTAAGATGTTCTGGTTCCAAAAAAATTACTTCTGACAGCAGGAGTCTCAAATCAGTTGAATTAACCATTACTTTACTCCTATAAATGTTTATTGATGTTGTTCTAAATAAATGCGAAGTTGCTGAGCATATGCACTATTCATCTTCCGGTTCTTTCCCGCCCTAATTTCTTCTGCTGCTTGTTGGAAGACTTCTGCATCCGCAAAAGCTTCTATCATCTCAGCTAAGGTTATAAGATAGTTTGGTTCAGGAGGAAGTTTGGTTAAACCCATTTCAACAGCCTTCTTCAAAATGCTGTCGAGAAGTTGTTGTACTGTCAGAGTACGTACCTTACTCAGAAGTTCCCCCGGATTCAACACCCGCCTAGCTTGATCCCAACTTGTCATTCCCAATTTGGGAGCAATATCCCTCAAAGACATACCCTGACAGTAATATAGTTGCAAACCAGGAATGAGTTGTTGAGCGAATCTAGCATACTTGTGGCTTTTTTGCAACCCGGTAATGCGATCGCCAATCTCTTGCTCTATTGCACCAGTTAAAGCTAAACTGAGGTGTCGATGCAAATACTCCAAAAATTCCCGTTGATCAACATCTAATTCATTGAGGGAATCAGTAGGTAAATCTGGTCTAAGTGTATAACTTCCAGTATCCGGGTCTTGAATCTCCAAAGGTTCTCTATAGCTCCATATGTCATACTGCCTTAACTGGATGGCTACTTGTTTGAGTTCTTTCATCAACACCACCGTGCAGTTGATCGTGACATTTGTTTGTTGCAAGCGGGTGAGCATTTCTTGCTGTTGGGCGCTTGAGGGATCTGGACATTTTCTTGCTCCCTTTGAGTGTTGCTGAAGTCGGTCTCGACGATAGACTGCATGAAAAACTTCTACAAGATGGCGATCGCGCACAGATAAACGTTCAAGCTGTTTAGGTCTAGCTCTATTTAACAGTGCCCAATCGCTCAGATGCTGAAAACCAAACTCTGATAAAAAATCTTTGAGTTCTGAATTTTGTTGAGTTTGCAAGTAGGCCCAATTATCTAAGCTCATTCTAGGCTGGGAATCGGACTTAAATGTTTGCAAAACCCTAACAGAAAAAAACTTGTAAGCCGTTGTCTTAGCTTCACCATTCTCATCAAGAATGAGTTGATTTTTGCGATCGCTATCCAGGATGACTAAAGCTTGTCCATCGTCATCCAAAACAAATCGCAGTAAATCCTGGTATGTGAAGCGCTTTTCACCACCAAAGAGATTATCGATTCTTTGGCAGGCTTTGAGGATGGGGTCAGAAACATAGCACCTCAGACAAAGCCCAGCAAGAGCTGCATTAACAGCGGTTTTTTTGTTGTGAAAGTAGTGCAGCAAAGCAGCTTGTATGTCCTGATTTTGAGAATTGGCAACTTTTTCAACAAACTCCTGTGCCGTTGGAACTAAACAAGACTTATATCCCACCGTTTCACGAGTCGGGCTGATTCGCCAAATGTTCCAGTATCTTGATGAAGCACTCATTGCTATTGCTTAGCCTCGCATCAACGAGCAGTTCGAGGAGGGTTTCCCTCCGAAAGAAACTGCGGTAGACATTCTTATATAGTTGCATGAAATAAATAAATGCCAGCAGTTGCAGCTTATGCAGTTTCCCCCCTCATGCGTTTTGTAGCATGTAAATCTGAAACTTGTAGGGTGCCCTCTCAGCAGTGTAAAGCACCGCACCACATAGGGCAGCCACAAAGTGGTATCGCGTTCCCCAACCACGGGGAGTCATAATCCACTGTCCACCCTGCACCTGTGACCGCAGCAGGGGAAAATTGGTAGCGGCAGATTGCGGGGACTGGTAAAGTCAAATATATGTGGAGGCTTTAACTTATGACCCAAGCACAAATCCAAACCCAAACAAAACCAAAAACATACTGAATTTATCGAATGGTATCCTGAAAATTCGCCCCAACGCTACGAGCTACATAACGGAGTAATAATCGAAATGCCTCCACCAACTGGCGACCATGAAGATGTTGTAGGTTTTTTAACTGAACAAATCGTTACTGAATTTAAGCAGTGCAAGCTACCCTACGCTATCCCCAAATCAGCTTTGGTTAAAACACCCAATGGCGAATCAGCCTACATACCCGATGTATTGGTACTAAATCGGGACAATTTAAAAAATGAACCATTCTGGAAAAAAGAATCCGCCGTTATTTACCCTGAAAGTGTACCGCTGGTAGTTGAAGTCGTGAGTACCAACTGGCGTGATGACTATCACAATAAATTCGGTAATTATGAAGAGATGGGAATACCTGAATATTGGATTGTGGAGGACACTGCGTTGGACGGGTTTCCCGGCTTGAAGCAAGTGTCCGTTGATTATGCAGCATTGGGCGGACGCAAGTTTATCGGCAACCCCAAACAACCAACGATTTTTGTGTGTGAATTAATCGATGGGGAATACCAAATGACCCCGTTTAGGGGTGATGATTTGATTGTATCCTCAACATTTCCGCAGTTAAATTTAACCGCGCAACAGGTGTTTGGCTCGGTCATATAATTGTAAAAATTATTTTTTATTAACCCAAATCGGACCGCGACGGCTTTTTAACTTTTGCACCTGTATTTTGTTATGGTTCTTTTCGAGAACTTAGAGGGCGCGGAAACCGCGCCCCTACGGTTTAATGGTGCTGTAAGGCCTCACATCACCGGATCGGACACCCGTTACACACTGAGGTCACGGATAAATCCGGGGGCTTGAAACAAGGAAAAAATTTGTTTTTATCCATCAATAAATCGCGTTGCGCGGCAGTCTATTCGCCAGTACCATGAA
>CAZZXJ010000656.1:0-3835 GCA_964657905.1 uncultured Stigonema sp. | reverse complement strand
CTACACCCTACCCCCTACACCCTTCTTCTTGACCCCAAAAAGATGAATTTGTAGATGTTCTCAAGCTAGCCTTCATCCCCTGCCTGAAGTACGAAGTTAGGACGCTTGTGCGTCCTGCTTCGCAGGCGTTTCCGGCATCTTACTTATAAAAGTTACCTTCCCCTGTAATTCATTTAGTTAACTCACTATTCAACTCGTTGAAGGATCGTCGCTTCAACTGTATAGATTTAGTACGCGGTACTAAATCGAACACTTCTCGAAATTTGTCGTCTATCTCCTCATAGGGTACTTGACCCTTCTTATTCAGAAGTACTTGACCTGATTTATTAAGCACGACGACTTGCGGAACACTTCCAGAGTAGTAATAAGCTGGATCAGTGGGACTGTCAGTTTCTTCAGGTATGAAGGTATCCACATTTACAGGGATAATTTCTATCGCCCGACCATAAAACTCTTGTACCCGTGAAACTACAATGGCATAGTTTTTGCAATCGCTGCTGTCATCCACGTAGAATGCCAACAAGGCGGGTTTGTGCAACGCTAAAGCCTGTTTCAAGGTCGCTCTGGCAGGAACCAGTGAACCATTACCAGCATAAAGCACAAAAATATTACCATCATATCTGTCATTATTGAGATCGGCTAATGCTGAACCCATATCCATAACTAATAGGCAAGCAAGCAGCAGGGATATGGCTAAAAATCGCCGCCAGTCTAGAATGAGATTGTCTAAAAATTGCAATTTTCTGCCATTCATTAAAAGGAACCTTTCGATCTACTATTTTTTCATCAGTTTGTGCTGAACTGGTGCAAACTGGGGTGGATATATAATTACACCTGCCACCAAATTTTAGGATAACGCTTAAGGGGGGAGTAGGGAATGGGAAGTGGGGAGTGGGGAAAATATTATCAATTACTTCTTACTACCCCCTACTCCCTACTCCCCTTTTCTGTTAAGCTAGCAACCTCCAAAATATTAGGGTACGCATGTGGGAAAGAAAATTCAACTCATAGATAGGCTGCGACTGGGCTTGGCTGTATCAGTAGCAAAAAGCGTCACATTGATGGTGCGATCGCTACGCTTGGGTTCAGCTAGTGTCTTACCAGGCTCAATTGCCCGTCGCATTGAACCCCGATTATTGCAATTATTGAGTCAGCAAGTGAAAGGCGGGGTAATTCTGATTGCTGGTACTAATGGTAAAACTACCACATCACTGCTTTTACACTCGATATTAGAACGCAAAGGCTATGGCGTCGCTCACAATTCTACAGGCGCAAATTTGGAAAATGGCTTAATGACTGCGCTCTTAAAAACTACCAACTTAATTGGTAGTTTAAATGTTGATTATGCCATTTTGGAAGTAGATGAAAATATATTACCAAAGGTCTTAGCACCCCTCCAGCCTCGGATGATCCTTTGTTTAAACTTGTTCCGCGATCAACTTGATAGGTATGGAGAGGTTGACACCATTAGTAAGCGTTGGACAAAAATTATCTCTACCCTACCACCAGAAACGGTTGTCATTCCCAATGCTGATGACCCAACTTTATCTTATCTTGGTCAGCAATTACCCCAGAAGGTGTTATTCTTTGGCTTGAATGAGCCAGAACAGTACCTAGATGCCATTCCTCACGCTGTTGATTCTATCTACTGTCCCAACTGCGGACACTCCCTCGACTACAAAGGTGTTTACTTGTCCCATTTAGGGGATTTCCACTGTCCCAACTGCGGCTTTAGTAAAAGTCAACCGACTCTTGATAGTAGCGAATGGCCGCAAATTCTCATCGGCTTGTATAACAAATATAATACCTTAGCTGCTGCTACTGCTGCTAAAGAACTCTTAATTGATGAAGCTACAATTCGGGATACTATTGGTAATTTCCAAGCTGCTTTTGGTCGTGCAGAAGAGTTAGAAATTAATGGTAAGCGAGTGCGAATTTTGTTATCAAAAAATCCTGTGGGGACCAATGAAACAATTCGGGTGGTCACTCAAAGCACTGACAAAACCACGCTGTTGGTACTGAATGACAGAACGCCTGATGGCACAGATGTGTCCTGGATTTGGGATGTAGATACAGAGAAATTGGTAGAACGGGGAGGTACTTTAGTCGTGAGTGGCGATCGCGTTTATGATCTGGCGCTACGTCTGCGTTACAGTGTTCGTGAAGGTACGAGTCATTTAAATTTGATTGTCGAGGAAGATTTGCGACAGGCGATCGCTATAGCGTTAGAACACACACCAGATAATGAAACTTTACATATTTTACCTACCTATTCAGCAATGCTAGAAGTGCGAGAAGTGCTGACTGGGAGGAAAATTCTTTAAATTAGGTAAGTTTCTGTTAGATTCCTATTGATATTACTAAATTCATGAGTTCTCAAGAGTTTGAATTAACAATTGGTTGGTTGTATCCGACGTTGATGAGTACCTACGGCGATCGCGGTAATGTCATCTGTATTGAACGCCGTTGTTTGTGGCGAGGATACGATGTCAAGGTGTTACCACTGGATCAAAGCACCACCGTAGAAGACATCCGGGCGGTAGATTTGATAGTCGGTGGTGGTGCACAAGACCGCCAACAAGAAATTGTGATGCGCGATTTACAAGGTGCGAAAGCAGAAGTACTGCGCGAAAAGATTGATAATGGGACTCCGGGAGTTTTTACCTGTGGCGCACCTCAATTGCTGGGACATTATTATGAGCCTGGGTTGGGACAGCGAATAGAAGGGTTAGGCATATTAGATATGGTATCGGTACACCCCGGCGAAAATACCCGTCGCTGTATTGGTAATTTGGTAGTTGAAGTCACAGCAACTCCTCTGGCGCGGGATTTAGAAGAGATGATGGGTAGCAAACCATATTTGATTGGTTTTGAAAATCACGGCGGACGTACCAAGCTAGGAAAGGTGGAAGCCTTGGGACGAGTGGTGTACGGATTGGGTAACAATGGTGAGGATGGGACAGAAGGAGCGTTTTATCAGAATGCGATCGCTACCTATTCCCATGGTCCCCTGTTACCGAAAAACCCCTTTGTTGCTGACTGGTTGATTCAAACAGCGCTGCGGCTCAAGTATCAACAGCTTATCATGCTGTCACCACTTGATGATACTCTTGCCATGCAAGCGCGAGCAGCAATGTTTAAACGGTTGAAAGTCAGTTTGCCAACGCCTGCACTACAGATGTAGATTCAATTGATTAGAAAAAAGTAGTTTAGGGCGATCCCTTTGCGATCGCCCTTTTTGTTTGCCGGCGGATGTCACTCCTGAGGCGCGACGGGGAAAGATTGTTAAGGTACTTCTACCTGACGCGCCCACTGCTGTGCTGCAGGGTCTACCCCTTGAGAGTTGGCTACCTCTTGGTAACCTGAGTTCGACGTAAAAATAAAGACTGAAAATTAGACGGTGTAACCTTTGTAGCCTGATCAGGTTTTTTAACTTAATGCTAATGAGTTTCAATAAATTAGATAGAGGCTTTAACGGTATTAAAAAGGAGTATAATGAATTCGTCACTAATTTATAATCACAATTTATCTGTCAAAAGAGATGCTCAGACAGGATTTTATAAGCAGGCGATCGTTAAATTTTGAAGAGAATATTGAATTAGACACATAATCAAAAGCAGAAAAATAATGATTTTGTAATAAAATCAAAACTAATGAAATAATCACATAATCAAAGTCAGAAGGGATCAAAGACAAAGGAAAATGATTTTGTAATTAAATCAAAAATCTAAAAAGTTGAAATAATCACAAAATCTATAAACAGTTATTGTCGTAAAAATAGATTTTTTTTGAAGTTACTTAGATAACAGTTAAAGCCAAAGGTTCAGAAGGGAAC
>CAZZXJ010000655.1:0-3841 GCA_964657905.1 uncultured Stigonema sp. | reverse complement strand
TTATGCATAGTTGTCCATATCCAATACGCTTGCTGTTAAGATAATTGTCCTACCGACAACCTATGTAGAGACGCGAAATTTCGCGTCTCTACACAACCTAAAATTCCTACCGATCAGCCTTAACAGCAAGCGTATTGTTGCATAATCTAGAAACTTGTAAGCACCATTACAGTAAAAAATTTATAGCACGGATGAGTATATCTTGCGGTGATAAGAATCACAGGTATCCATGACTTGGATCGTATTCCTGCCATAGGTAAATTGGGAGGATAAGTATCAACTGAACTCTAGCCGAGTCATTAATAGGGAACACACTGAGTGCCGACAGCCTTCATGAAAAGACTGTCGGCTTTTTGTCTTGAGAACAGGAAAGTAGGGAGTTAGTCTAGAGTCAACAGTCCATAGTGCATAGTCAAAAGAAATAACTGTTGACTAATGACTCTTGAGTGATAAAATTTCCCCACAGCCTGTTAATAACTTGACAGATATTCTGCCAGAGCCACTACCAAGTGTGGGGAGGGTATGATCAAAGGGTGGTATTCCCGCAAATTATCATAAAAAATGTCAAGTGCTGATATGTAGCACTTAGTTCAGTAGACCGGAAGTCCAAACCCAAAAAAAAATCTTATCTTCCCCCGGATTGCGGGAGGATAGTGGGGCGAAGAAGCACTACGTCAGGCTCAAGACATTGCTTGAATAATGTAATCAAAGTAGGGTGCTGCTTTGGGGGCGTCTTCCGCTTTCAGTAAGTCAAGAGAGGCTTTTTTGAGACAGTTAATGGCTTCTACCATCCCTGGTACGGGAACGCCCAACGAGTTGTACATTTCCCGCACACCAATCAAACCAATTTTTTCAATGGGATCTTTGTCGCCAGAAAGTATGCCATAAGTAATTAGGCGCAAGTACCAGCCAAAGTCACGGACACATAGAGCACGCTGGCGCTCTCCGTAAGCATTACCCCCTGGGGAGATAAAGTCAGGACGCTTCTGCCAAAGCTGTTTAGTTGCTTCTTGAACTATCTTTTTTTCGTTTTCCGCTAGGGTAGTGGTAATCCGTACCCGCTGTTCACCGGTTTGCAAAAAGTCTTTGATATTCTTGAGTTCACCACTACTGGGATAACGCAGTTCGTCGTCGGCTTTGAGAATAACTTGGCTTACTACAGTCATGATTATTGCAATGACATAGATTATTATTTGCTAGTTTAACTACTCTTGTGGACACAAATAAAGAGGTATGGGGAAGATGTTGGTTGTTAGTGGTTAGTTGTTGGTTGTTCTACTCACCAATGACCAATGACCCTTGACTATTGACCAATGAACGCCAGTTGCTTCAAGTCGGCAGAGCCGCCCAACGCACTGGCTCCCAATGACCAATGACCCTTGACTATTGACCAATGACTCAAACATGGCAACAAGGTGAATTAATCGAAGTTACAATTACAGATTTAAGTGATACAGGAGACGGTGTGGGGCGTTGGGATGAAAGGGTAGTCTTTGTACCTGATACTGTAACGGGCGATCGCGCTCTTGTCCGCCTGGTACACGTTAAACTCAAATATGCCCATGGCAAACTCATACAGCTGTTACAACCATCCCCCCACCGCATCCGACCTAGTTGTATTGTGGCTGACAAATGTGGTGGTTGCCAGTGGCAACATATTCATTATGAGTACCAGCTAGAAGCCAAGCGCCATCAAGTTATTCAAGCTTTGGAACACATTGGCGGCTTCTTTGCACCACCAGTAGATCCGGTTTTGGCTGGTCCCTCACCTTTGGGCTACCGTAACAAAGCTACCTATCCTGTGGGCATATCTGGTACTGGACACGTTCAAGCTGGTTACTACCAAAAAGGTAGTCACCAATTAATTAACTTAAATCAATGCCCAGTGCAAGACGCACAATTCAATCCACTGCTATTAGAAGTCAAACAGGACATTCAAAAGCAAGGTTGGCAAATTTACTTAGAACAACGTCACACAGGTCTTATACGCCATCTTAGTTTACGCATTGGTCGCCGCACAGGGGAAATGTTGCTGACAATGGTTGTGAAGGACTGGAATTTACCAGGGATTCAAGACCAAGCACAGGAGTGGTTAAAACGCTATCCCCAGTTGGTGGGGGTATCGTTAAACCGCAACCCAGATCGCACTAATGCCATTTTTGGATCTCACACCCGTTGCATTGCTGGACTTGCCTACCTACGAGAAAAATTCGCCGATCTGGAATTCCAGGTGCGACCAGATACGTTTTTTCAAGTTTACACGGAGACAGCAGAGGCGTTGTTAAAAGTTATTCAGTCAGAACTGAATTTACAAGGGGATGAGGTGCTCGTTGATACTTACTGTGGTATTGGGACTTTAACTTTGCCACTGGCGAAACAAGTCAGGCTTGCCACAGGGTTAGAAGTGCAACCAGAGGCGGTAGAACAGGCAATTTTAAATGCCCAATTAAATAGCATTAATAATGTAACTTTTATGACTGGTAAAGTAGAAAAATTACTGCCGCAAACCTCGATGACACCGGATATTGTTTTGCTCGATCCGCCGCGTAAGGGGTGCGATCGCACCGTCATCGACACTTTATTGCGAGTCAAACCACCTCGTATAGTTTACGTTAGCTGTAAAGTCGCCACCCTCGCCCGTGACTTGAGATTACTTTGTCAAAACGGGGTATATACTATCACACGCATACAACCAGCTGATTTTTTTCCCCAAACTACTCATGTGGAAACTGCCGCCTTTCTTGTGCTATCAGATCGGAACAAACGTTAGGGAATGGGCATGGGGCATTTTTCGCTCAATTCATAATACCAAAGCGCGATGCGGAGCAATCCCCCAAAGCAGCGCGAAAAATCAGCAATTGACCTGATCGCGAGCGTACTGTTCCCAACGCCCTATGCCCCATGCCCCATGCCCCAATTAAGGTACTGAGTCCTTGACAAAAACTCAAATTTGAAATTTCTAGTCTAGTGGATAGTAAAAATGCTAAACTTGAATTAAGCTAAAAATATAATTCCTTCCGTCTAGATAAATTGAAGTTGCTTGGGCTGTTCAAAAACTTGAATTGGGTTACTTAATATTGCAAGTCGGTTCATAAAAGAGTATGAAAATGCTCTTTGTGACTTAAAGCATCTTTTTTAGTTGCTAACTGCTTGGGCAGCTTCATCTTCACCGTCTTACATGCAAAAAACCCAATATTAAAAACAGAGCCTATGCTCCCTAGCATTTTCAAAATTTAGTTGTAAAGACGCAAGTTTGAAGGCAACACGACTACCTCAGTTTTGCTCAGGGTGCCTGTGACAGCAAACCGATGTCTAGCTAACTCTGAAGGCTACGGGGTTTCTCTTGTGATTACTATTTCGCTTCGTCCTGTGGGACGCAATTGGGGTACGATCAGTTTCGCCTCAACTTTATATCTTTGTCCAATATTAGATTTACTGTTGGCAGAGATTCCAGCAAAATTGCAAGCAGAACTGCGACTAGGACTTCAAGAAGCCTTAGTAAACGCAGCTAAACATGGCAACAATCTTGATCCTGGTAAAACAGTTATCGTTCGTTTTTCCTTAATAGATAATCAGTATTGGTGGATAATATCAGACCAAGGCAGAGGCTTTAGTCCTTCATCTGCTTGCGATATTGATCCCGAAGAATACTTACCGCCTGATGAAGCAGAAAGCGGTCGTGGTTTATCTATTCTCCGCCAAATTTTCGATCAGGTTGAATGGAATAGAAGAGGCACAGAGTTAAGGCTTTGTAAACAATTAGAGAATCGACCTAGGTTAGCCCTACGACGGTGAAGAGGGAGTGGGGAATAATTAAAAATTAAAAATTAAAAATGAATAA
>CAZZXJ010000654.1:0-3842 GCA_964657905.1 uncultured Stigonema sp. | reverse complement strand
CTATCTCCACGAGGGCAAGACCTTCCTTCCTGATAGAGAGAAGAATATTATTGAAATAGCGCTAAAACATGGTGAAGGCAACTATTTTATTGTTGATACAAATCAACGGCTACTAGGAAACAAGCTGGCTTGTCTGGATCAGTGGCTAGGTCTACCAGAACTCGAGAAGCTAGACGAAATTCATGCCGAGCATCCCCAAGCCTTAGAAATCTTCGCAAAGTTGAAAGGGGTGCCACGAGAGGGAGTTACGGAGGCACAGGCTAAAGCTCAGGCTTACGCTGCCCAACTGGTCTTAGGCGTCAACTTTAATAAGGAAGAGAAAGTGATGTGTGTCATCCAACGGCTTTATGAGATGATTGGTAAACGACTGCCTTTCCTACGGCGAGAAGGGGGGAGGGGAGAGCAGGTTAGGATCTATGGTAAACCTGCACCCAACTTTTTGAAGGACGACCAGGATAAATTTATTCTGGATCAGAATAAGCTGCCCATCCCAATATTGGACGGGAGAGAGCAAGTTTTTGCTGCATGGGTGCTAAGGGACGAGGCAGCAGCACAGAAGGCAGCAGAAGAGAAGGCGGCAGCAGAGCAGCAGTACACAGTAAATACGCCAGAGGAAGAAGGTCAAGCGGCGATGGTAGTCGAGCTTGCTCCTCAAGTAACGGATCAAGAAACTTTTAACCAGTTGACCCACGGGATAAGGAGAGGGGTGATTGTCGTAGCGTTGAGATCGCTACAACAAGAGATAAAAAACCAAGTCCTTGCTTTTTGCAAAGACCTGATCTCGTTAGTGGGGGGTGATTCGGCTGTGGTTATGGCATAGTTTGATTCGGGATTTAAGAGGAGGAAAGATGAGCGAGACTTTTTGTCACACTAGAAAAGAAATCTTTGTCGTGGCGCTGCGGATGGGTGGCTATAGAATTAGGCACAAATTTTATGCCATGCTGGACAGTCAGCCAGCCGATTCTGCAACGGCGAGAACTTTCAGGAAAACTCTTCCCAAAATAGTTGCGCCTAAGTCTTTAATCATGGAAATTTCATTCCCAGAAAAAGACACGAAACTTCCCGTGGATCGTCCTGGCGTTTTATTAAAAGAGATCTGTGTTGAAACGGGTAAAGTGTTTAGCGAGTTTCAGATCTCCCTAGAAGAAGCGAAAAATCTTAGAGCGTTGCTGGTAGAAAACTTAGGTGAATAAGCGCACTTTTGGGAACAGTGACATGGGCAGGATCTCGCATGCAATTGGTGGCGTTGCGGGTGATGTCGGTGAGTTCCTGTCATCACAGAGACAAGAGATATCTGATATACTCCTAGTCCGATGAAAGTACGGATAATTTGGCTTTGGTTGTAGAAATTGCCATCTCTCAGAGAGAAGGATCTGGAATTTGGTAAAGAATTGATCCGGGAAGAGCCTAGAGGGTAGCAGTTGTGTCAGAGAATTCTATAAGACAAAATTGCACTTTTGTCTGGTTGAAACTCAGATAAACTATGACACCAGTAGTAGCAGTCAAA
This sequence comes from uncultured Stigonema sp., assembly GCA_964657905.1. Classification (GTDB taxonomy): domain Bacteria; phylum Cyanobacteriota; class Cyanobacteriia; order Cyanobacteriales; family Nostocaceae; genus Stigonema. The sequence continues at coordinate 2,335 of CAZZXJ010000654.1, read as the reverse complement.
CGGAGGGGAAAGCAACTCAATAAACTAGCCCCAGTCAATGCCCAACAACGGTTAATCCAACTGTGGCTGCATGATAAGCCTGCCTCGACCCAAAAGTGCTATAGGAGGTATGCTGCGGAGTTTTTTGCATTTTTGGCAGGGGTGGGGAGAACTCTTGCTCAAACGACTGTAGAAGATTTGGTAGAATTTTCCTCCGATTTACACAATAAAAAGCTAGCCGCACCCACGATCACAACTTACATGGCATCGGTCAAAAGTCTATTATCGTTTGCCCACAAAACTGGATACCTCAGCTTTAACCCCGGTGCTGCTATCAAGTTAAAGAAAATTGACCAGCGGCTGCACGAGAAAGTGCTTACTGAAACTGATATCGCTTTAATGATTCGGCTCACGGAACGGGCAGACTATCGTTACAAATCCCAACAGAAGAGGGATGTGTTGATACTGAAACTATTATATGTTGCAGGTTTGCGGGTGTCGGAATTGGTAGGGTTGAGATGGAGAGATTTTACGCCACGCGAACGCACCGGACAAGTCGTTGTTGTGGGGAAGGGCGATAAGTCGCGTCACGTTCTGCTACCTGAATATCTGTGGGTGGAACTAATAAACTATAGAGGAGACGCGCCCAAAGATACTTATGTGTTCCCCAGTCGTAAAGGTAGGGGGTTGAAGCCGTTGCAGCGTCAAAACGTTGATCCTCTAATTAAAGATGCAGCCCAGAGGGCGGGGCTAACGGAGAAAGTTAGTTGTCACTGGCTCAGGCACTCTCACGCTACGCATAATGCGGAGAGGGGGACACCTGTGCCGTTGATACAGCAAACCATGGGTCACTCTGATATTGCTACTACCTCCGGTTACATCCACATCCGACCTGGGGATAGTAGCGCTTTGCATCTGCCAAAGGTTTAAAGCTCAGGCACCTACCATCCGTAAATATCCAGCCGTATGTCGGCAAGCCAAGCGCGAAGCTCGCGCATAGGCGAAGATTCTGTCCTAAGTGGGCGGAATTGCCTAAACTAAATTGCATCCACCAATTCAACTCGTACTCGTTTTCCAAAGACCCTGGCAGCACGATCAATAGTATCTAAGGTTACGGACGGGTTATTTGGATCTAAAAGCCGATCAAGAGATGATCTACTGGTATTCATCTCTTTTGCCATCGCCTTTTTTGTTAGCTTCTTTTCTTCCATCCCCTGTTCTATCTGCCAAGCGATGACCCGTTTGGCAGCAATCAAATTAATTTCTTCCAGAATGCCATCTTCTTCCAAAAGATCATCGAGTGACGAACCGATATAAGGGTTGTTACTCATCTTCCCTCCAAATCCAATTTTTGTTTACGCTCTAAAGCTAAATCCAACTCTTTTTTAGGTGTTTTTTTAGTTTTTTTGATAAATCCATGAAGCAGAATCATTTCACCTTCATAGATACAAAAAAGCACACGAGCAATACCTTCAGGCAAATAGGTACGAACTTCAAATAGTCCATCACCCATCGCACGACATGTAGGCATCCCTACTGGCCACCCAAATTCCACTGTCTTAATATCAGAACCAATTAAGCCCCGTTTTTCGGAATCTAAATCTTTTAACCAATTACGAACTGGCTCCTTACCATTTTCATTTTGATAAAACTTTGCTGGGATTCGTTTTTGCGTCATATACCAATCTGTCTAAGGACGTATCACCAGATTTGACCCGCATTTATGCGACCTTGTATCTGGTATGCAAAATTAGCCAGATTTGATATTACATATATTTGTACCAAAAAAGGTACAACAATCCAATGGGATAATCACGGCTTTATTTCATTGTATTTGTAAAAAAAGATACATCTCACTCAGCCAGTGCTGAAATGTCACTGTGAAGGGAGATTTTTGGATAAGAAGCGGATGTTATTGAACTTGATTAACGTTACACCCAAGTCACACTTTCGGTTTTGTGACATGGTCAGGCGATCGCGCTCCCGTCAGTACCAACGGGTAAAATAGAGGCATAACCCCGTAAATTTCCACAAAGTCTGCCAGGAATGGACGAATTAAGCGTCAGACAGTACCGCGCCCTATGTTGCCTTCTAGCTGGCGGAACTCAAGAGGAGGCAGCGCGGGAAGCTGACTGTTCTGTTAGCTCAATCGAAAAGTGGAAGAAGAAGCCAGGATTTTCAAAGCTTCTGAAGGAATCTATCGCCAAAGTTTATGACGCGGCTTTGGCAGAGTTAACCCTTGGCGCTATGTCGGCAGCTAAGGCATTGAGGGAGATAATCGATGACGCTGAAACGCCAAGCAGGGTGAAGATAAGCGCGATCGCCACACTGTTAAGCCATGCAGAAAAAGCCAAGC
>CAZZXJ010000653.1:0-3844 GCA_964657905.1 uncultured Stigonema sp. | reverse complement strand
TTACGAATTACGAATTACGAATTATGTTGTCAGACGTTTTACTCGGTTTTTTTGGTTGCCAACTGCGATCGCGCCCTCCTGTGCAAGAAGAATCAGTAAGAGGGAGCAAAGGAATGTGCTATTTGCGAAAAAATGGCAGGATTTTATGAAAGATTTTCTATGGTCAGCGAGTCTGTTTAATGTCAATTTAAATACTATACAAATACATTTCTTAGTCGAGTACCGATACAGTATGGGAGTTTTGACAACACAATCAAGTGTATTATGAAAACTATTCACAAAACTATCAAAACACTAATTCTTGCTGGTGTAGTTGCTGCCCTGATCATCGTGTCCGGAACTCCAGCAATTTCTCAGAATCCTGAGGATTATAAGCATAAGCAGGTATCAAATCAGATGATCAAAGGCAGTCCTAATGCCTTTGTGCAAGCACTTCTGCCAGCATTTAGTGAATACAGTACAATTTCTTCTTCATCCCATAGCGCTGATTCTGCTTTTGCTCCCCCAAGCAGTTACGGTTTTATTAGAAGAAAGATTCTTGATCATAGGGTAAGTGTGAGAAAGAACGTTGTTGACCTTACCCCACAAGAGAAAAAAGCATTCGTTAATGCTGTGCGCATCTTAAAAAATACAATCCCAAAAGCTAGCAATATCAGTATCTATGACCAGTTTGTGGCAGTGCATGTAGGAGCAATGGGTTTAATGTACAACGGTGCCCAAGGTCCTGCTGCTGGGCACCGTTGTACATTAAAGTGCTCTATTGCTACCGTGGCATCGTGAGTTGATCTACCGATTTGAAAAAGCTTTGCAATCAGTAGACCCTAAAGTAACGCTTCCCTACTGGGATTGGACGGACTCGAAGGCGTTGGAAGTTATCTTTAATGATGACTTTATGGAACCAAATGGTCAAGGAGTAACCCTCAATATCCCGGCGGATTTAAGTAATGTTCAAGGTGAACCTGTTCAGTCCGGTCCTGATGGTCAATCTGTAAACCCCAATATCCCGGCGGATTCAGGTAATGTTCAAGGTGAACCTGATGGTCAATCCGCAAACTCCAACATCCCGTTGATTAGTGTTCAAGGGGGACCTGTTCAGTCGGGTCCTTTTTCAGCAGCCAGTGGATGGTTTGCGAACCCAGACTTACATTTCAAGCCATCAGGTGAATCATTCGGCAAGCAAATATTACGCTTTCTGCAAGTGCCGCCTACAAATCATTACCCTCTTCCTAAAGAAGATGTGGAACAAATCCTTGCTATTGACGACTATGAAACTTTTCGCCCAGCTTTAGAAGGATTTATCAAAATAGATAGCCCTACTAAACAACAAACGTCGGGAGTGTTTTTGCATAACTATTTTCATAGCTTCGTCGGTGGGGCTACTTTTGACCCGGCTGTTGGTCGTCCCTCTCCTCTAGGGACAATGGCTGACCTTGCTACTTCTATCAACGATCCAGTATTTTGGTTAGTTCATGCCAATGTGGATCGCCTCTGGGCTGAATGGCAGAACTCTGACCATGCTGGTAGCGATTATTATCCAGCCGCAGGTGGTCATTATGGAGAGAATCTCAACGATCGCTTGTGGCCTTGGGACGGAGGTGAGTCCACCCCAGCGAATTGGGGTCCTGGGGATTTATTATCCTTACTACCTGTTTTTTCATCAGATGATATTGTCACAGCAGCAGACACTCTAGATTTCAGAAAGTATGGCTACACCTACAAGTAGTCACTGATACCGTTAGCGAATTCCCTAGAATCTCCTAAAAACCTTATTCTGTTGTAGTTCCTTCTAATGAAGTGGATGGGTTCGGATAAGTACCAGCTTAAAAACCCGGTTTCTTTAAGAAACCGGGTTTCTCTGACCTCCACCTACCCTTTTCTCCTTTCTCCTGTTAGCAACTGCTCTCACTCACAGATAATTCAGCACAAATGTCTAGGTCATCTTGGCTTGACCACCAACACTGAACACTGAGCATCTTCGACGACTTGACCACTTACAGAACCTTGAACAATTCGCGTCATACCAGTTAATCCACGACTGCCAATGACAATCAAATCAGCCTGATAAATATTAGCAAGGCGAATAATCTCTTCAGCAGGATCGCCTGTTACCATCTCTAATTCACTTTGGACTGGCAACTGTTCCTGGTAAGATTGCAGCTGTTTTTCAACTTGTAAATAAGATAGTGCTGGTGACTCTGGATGAGGACGATCAGCGGGTAGTTCCATTTCTGACTCTGGCGTGGGAAATACATGACAGAGAATAACTTTGCTGTCTTTTGGCATTACCAATTCTTGCAAAGTCTCAAGTACTCTATCTGCAAGATCTGAATCGTCCAGAGCTACCAAAATAGTCCTTAGCACCGCTCTCGTCTCCTCAACAGTAGAACTTATCACATAAGTATTTGGCGAAGGTGATTGGCGGCTAAACCAACCACGCCCAAGCCGGGAAATTAGTTTGTATAGCGTTCAACTTTTAGTTTGAAGCCCTAAACTAACTTTTGCCAAAAGTCAGCGTGAAAAATTAATAATTTAGAATTAATCTTCCTTTTGAACTCGGTGTCTTACTGAATCAGCATGGGAGGGCAAGCCCTCTGCTGTGGCTAGCACGTCTATTGCACCAGCAACCTTAGACAGTGCAATTTGCGAGTATTGAATAATGCTGGAGTGTTTCAAGAACGTTTCGACTCCCAATGCCGAGGCATAGCGAGCAGCTCCAGAAGTCGGTAAGGTATGATTTGGTCCAGCCAAATAATCTCCTACTGCTTCTGGGGTAGAGTAGCCCATGAAAATAGCACCAGCATGGCGAATTTTTGGTAATAATACCCAAGGATCTTCTACTTCTAGCTCTAAATGTTCCGGAGCAAACTCATTTGAGAGTTCAGCTGCCGCTTCGAGTGATTCTACAATCACAATTAAGCCATAGTGAGCGATCGCCTTCTCTGTATCTAGCCGACGGGGGTGATCAACTAGTTGTCTTTCCACGGCAACTTGTACGTTCTTTGCCAAAGCAGCATCCGTCGTCAACAAAACTGCCGCTGCCATAGGGTCGTGTTCTGCTTGCGCCAACAAGTCAGCAGCAACATGTACTGGATTTGCTGTTTCATCAGCAATAATCAGCACCTCACTTGGTCCCGCTAAAGAATCGATGCCTACGATGCCGTAGACAAGTTTTTTCGCTAGGGTAACGTAAATGTTACCGGGTCCAGTGATGACATCAACTTTAGGAATCGTTTCTGTGCCGTAGGCTAAAGCGGCGATCGCCTGCGCCCCCCCAACACGATAGATTTCTTGCACCCCAGCTTCTTGTGCCGCGACCAACACTGCTGGGTGAATTACCTTTCCTGGGCCTGGTGGTGTTACCATCACCACGCGCGGTACACCAGCCACGGCAGCTGGAATCGCATTCATTAGTACCGTACTTGGATAGGCGGCGCGTCCACCTGGCACATATAGACCTGCTCGGTCTACCGGGGTGTAGCGCTTGCCTAGCACTACATCATCATCACCAAAGTGTACCCAGCTTTTCGGAACTCGCTGGCGGTGAAACGCCTCTATTTGGCTGCGGGCGAAGCGAATTGCCAGGAGCAACTCTTTCGATACCTGTTGGTAAGCAGCATCTAGTTCCGAGCCTGTAACACGTAGTTCTTCTGGCTTCAGAGTTTGCTTGTCAAACTCCGCTGTGTAATGTAACACACCTTTGTCGCCTTGGCGCTTCACGAACTGCAACACTTCCCGCACTGTTGCTTCTTTATGAAGCACCTGTTCATCATGGGTGCGATCGCAGATCCTTTGTAGTTCTGCTCTGACGTCTGCCTGCTGAGTAATGATTCGCAGCATGGAGTAA
>CAZZXJ010000652.1:0-3851 GCA_964657905.1 uncultured Stigonema sp. | reverse complement strand
AACTGTCTTACCAAAAAATTATTAGACATATTAGTCTTTAGTGTATGTTAGCTAGTCAGTGCCGCAATAAAATGATTGAGGGCTTTAAGTGCTGCTTTGTATCCTGGAGCTTGCTTACCTAACTTTAATTGTAGTAAAACTTGGTCACGTAAAGTTTCAAGTGTTGTCACTGAGAGTGGCGTAGTTGCAAGTTCAACAACAGTAGTTTTGGCTTGATGCATCGGCTCTAACTCCTGTGTCATCAACGGATAAGTGAAGCCATCAGTCCAAACATTATCTGGAGAAATTTGGGAACTTTGGTAGAGTCGATGGGGGCATAATAGCCCCCATCGACTCTAGCATCACCACCATCAGATCCACAATCACGTTGATACCTTACACAGTAAAATATTAATTCCTCTCACCTTTTAAAAATAAGCGAACGTACAGTCTTTAAGTAGATGCCAAAATTTAGGTGTTTTTGTCTATACATTTTTCTCCTAGCAAAGCGTGTTATGTTGTCAAGCAAAAAACTACACAATTATTTTTAGCATAAAAACCTTGCACAATCACCGTGGGATGATGAGTAACCGTGGCAATCACACAAAAACACCCCCTTCAGAATGAGCTAGAAGGCGGATGTTTTTGTTTGGTTATGCACCACTCCTCAATAAGGGTGCGAAATAATCATCAAAGTTGTCAGCGCTTAGGCTCTAGCACCATGCTAGATTTATGAGTTATTGTGGCTTTACGCCATCGTTATGCTTGTCGCGGTAGATAGCGCGGGAAATATTATTCTCCCGTTGGTTTAGCCTTACTTTTTCAGCAGTCGTGAGAGACCCGTCATTATGGCGTAAGTCGCGAACTCGTGTAGCGTTCAGGGCTGCTTCTCGAGTTTCTAAATTCTTTAACTCTGTCTGATTAATAGTGCCATTTCTTAGACCAGATCCAATGCGTTCTTGTTGATTAACTTCGCGATTTTGAACTTCACCTGCTTGTGCCACTGCTGGTAACAAAATTGCGACGGTAGAAAGAGCAATAAAAGCAAAGCGTTTCATGACGTTTTCCCTTAAATTGTGAGTAACCATTAACTGAATTATGGGATTGGAGTTCGGTCAAAAGTTTGAGGAGGATTACCGATTTTAATAAGAAGTTAGTGTAAACAAGCTAAAAGTCTTGCTGAAGTTGTACTCTAACTAATTTAAAGATATGCAGAGTTGAGAAAACATCTCAAAATTTTTGTACTTCGCCAAAAATTTAAATACTTTCTAGCCAGATTGTTGCAAACAACATATTTCCAAATCTCTTAATAGTAGAGTTATCAAGTCTTCAGTATTTTTGCTCACTCTAGTTTAGATATTTCTGTAAACTTATGTTGAACAATTCTAGTCATTCCTGAATATTCACGTATAACATACCTCCAGAATCGCCATGCCACCCTTAGTGATAATCGGCAGTTTGTATTCTTGGAAAAAGCTACCTAAGTGAATAGGTAGTTGCTCCAAGAAGTTAGAAATTTTTCTGCCGATAGATTCAGATGCCTACCCGACATCTTGTTAAGTGCATAGACAAAAGGATTATACCCACCTACTTCCGACCGCTAAACCACTTAGCCGCTTAGACTTTGGGATTGGCTTGTCCCAGACATCTCTATAAATCTTTAGAACCGCGATGCTCCTCCCTCCCCTTAAAAAGAATTATCATTCTATTTATTGCTGATTTTATTTTTTTGAAGTCCCTAATTCCTCTTATCAGTCTATGAGTATTATTACTTGGTCACACAGGTAAAAACTGCAAAAGTATAGCAAATCGGACTTTTCAGACTCCTATCTCGCAAGCTTTTTGCGCTTTTATAGCCGTCGAAGTCACGTCCGATGTAACAGTTTTTGCTTCTACAAAAGCTTCTTGACCTGTAATCAATCTAGAGCGACGATTACGAGTGATATAATTCCATGCCCACTGAATTACTACTACTAATTTAGTGTCGAACTCGATTAAGAAGTAGATGTGAATTACTAACCAAAATACCCAAGCAAGAAAGCCTTGGAGTTTGATAAAGCCTAAATCTACAACAGCTAAATTTTGCCCAATCATCGCCAAACTACCTACGTCATTGTAATGAAATTTTGGTAAGGTATGACCAGTAAGCCGTCGTTGAATGAGAATTGCTACGTACTCTCCTTGTTGTTTAGCTACGGGTGCAACACCCGGTAAGGGTTTCCCATTTTGATGGGAGAAGTTGCCTAAATCTCCCACTACAAAAATGTTTTTATACCCCTTGATAGTCAAGTCCGGTTCTACAATCACACGCCCTCCGCGATCGCACTCTACGCCTGTACGTTCTGCTAGGACTTTTCCCATTGGGGAAGCTTTTACACCTGCTGCCCACAATATAGTTTTTGACTTAATTTCTTTAACTTCATCGCCTTGCTTGAAAGTAACGATGTCATTTTCAATATTTATCACCCTGGTATTAGTTTGGATTACCACACCCAACTTTTGCAAAGATACTGCTGCTACTTCCGATAACTCTGGCGCCATGTATGGGAGGATACGATCGCCCCCTTGCAATAGTAAAATTCTAGTTTCTGAGGTGTCGATGTTGCGGAAATCTTCTTTGAGAGTTTTGTATGCCAACTCTGCGATCGCACCTGCTAATTCTACACCGGTAGGACCTGCTCCCACAATCACAAAACTCAACAAAGCACGGCGTTGTTCTCTATCAGTTTCTTTTTCTGCTGCTTCAAATGCCGAAAATATCCGGCGACGTATTTCTATGGCATCTTCAACAGTTTTCAAGCCGGGAGCCAATGGTTTCCAGTGATCCTTACCATAATAGGAATGGTTAGCACCTGTGGCAACAATTAATGTATCATAGGGTATTGTTTTATCACCCAGAATAACTTGTTGCGCTTTTGGATCAATATCATTTACTTCTCCCCACAACACTTGTGTATTCTTACTTTTCCTGAGTACAGCTCGCAATGGCGAGGAGATATCAGCAGGTGATAGGGTACCTGTCGCAACTTGATATAAAAGCGGCTGAAATAGGTGAAAGTTACGTTTATCGATGAGAGTAACATTTACATTCGCTTTCGCAAGAGTCTTTGCTGTATACAGTCCACCAAAGCCACCACCAAGGATTACAACTTGATGTGGTGGATTATTCTCTTGTACAACTACCATGAGAAAGATTTCCTTGTGTTAAGAGGTTTGTAACTTTTCTTAACAAGAATTTAGCAGAATTATGAAAATACTTGCCGCTTATTTAAAACAATTGCAAAAATAATCAAAGTAGTCAAACTTACAATGATTAAAATATCTTTACCCTGGATGCTCTAGCTCAAACCGGAATCAATTTAGCACAGTTCATTCAGCAAGCCTGTAAGGTCTATGCAAACACCGTCACCGCTAAAGCTAAAAGGCATACTAAACATTTGGCAGCAGTGCCGACTCAGAAGCTGCTACTCTCGAATGGCCGTAAGACTACCTATCTTCTTTACTTCTTTTCTTGGCGTCCAAGGCATCTGCCGTTGCTTCAAGGGGGGAAACCCCCGCAACGCACTGCCTCGTCTTGCCTAATGTTAACTTCTTTGCCTCTTAGAGAATCCCATGCCTTTAGCCATGGGGAGTGTCAAGCCAATTACCTTATCATTGAGTGTAAAGAAGCAGCAGTAAGGGTATCACCTGCAACATGGTCAGCAATTGAAGAGTGTATGTTGTTAGTTCCTATTGAACTATCGTAATAATGTCAATAGTATGCCCTTTAGCCCAGCCTTGTCTACTGAACTGCCGACTTGATAAATAGATATCTCCGAAAATTAATTATGCGTTGTCTACAACCCTTGTAGAGACGCGAAATTTCGCGTCTC
>CAZZXJ010000651.1:0-3852 GCA_964657905.1 uncultured Stigonema sp. | reverse complement strand
AATGGAAACTTTGAATAACCAATCGACGCAAAGAAGCTGGAATCGTTGACATTTATCTCTGCTTCGTCACCCTTTGTGACCGTAAACGAAGCAGAGACAAAAATTCTGCCAACTCAACAAGCCCCTCGGCTTCTCGTTGTTCAGTTTGGGTCAACCATTGACCTGCATCTTGGCGATCCAGTAAAAGTTGAAGACGCTCTTGGACAGCTTCCGAAAGTTGAAAGTGAATTAGTTCAAGGGGGATCTCAATTATTTCCGGCATAATGAGAGCAACGTAAAATTACAACCTCTTGCAGAGCCAGTGTAAAGCAAAGTGAGTTAAGCCGCGCCCTTGAAATACTTGCGCAAGCGAACCACACCTACTTCAAACTGCTAAACAATCTGAACTTTACCAGCTAATTTTAATCGTAACGCAAACGCGATCGCACTCTTAACCCCCACTGTAGCAATACTGCTCGGTTAAGATAAATTATTAACCGTCAACCTATGTAGAGACGCGAAATTTCGCGTCTCTACACACCTTAAATTACCACCACAAATCCTTAACCGAGTAGTATTGCCCACTGTAGGGGTTTTTCGGGTTTTTCAACCTACACACAATAATCCAAAATTGTCAACAAATAAGAAAATATTCATCCAAACTTCAACTATTGGCTAAAACCTTTACCAGCAAATGATTTGACGTTTTACAATTTATTCCTATGAATATCTACGGATACTGGACAAACTACAATATCAATTAATACAATCAAGACCAGATGCAACAAAAGGAAATTCACCTGTGTCAGAAGCATACTGGCAAGCAAAAATCTGGGGACTACTCCATGACCCTGTGTTCAAACCGTTACACAACAACACTGAAACTGGTGGTAATAGCTTCTGGCAAAAACTGAAAGTGATGCAAAACTGGGTGGATAACGGTTTGAACCAAGAAGAATCCGGCGGTAAACTCCTGAAACACATCCTCTTAGCAGAGTACATCTCCTCAGCAAGCGATCGCGCCGCAATTGGAAGTGTTACTGAAAGCATCAACTATAGTGAAAAAGGCTTAGAAATCTCTCATTTGCTGTCTGGGGCAAAACTCGACTTGAAAATTAAGCAGCACTCAGAACTGCTGGCATACTTAGAAGCTAAAAAAGAAAAGCTGCTAGAACAGATATCAGTGGCAGCCAACAAGGACATTAAACGCCAATTTTGGTGGCTGTGGCGTTGTTTACCAGAAGCCACTTGTGAGGAATTTGAAGATCCATCCCTGCTGTTGATGCCAGCAGAAACCCGCCTCCCAGATAGTTCGATTTGGAGTCATGCCAGTATAACTGCTGCCCTTGCTGGTGCGTTAGCAGGGTATGACCTAACTACAGCAGAATTTGAACGTTGGTCTTCAGCAAATACCTTATCTCATCCCTACTTAGCCAGCTTCACCTTCACACCAGTACAAGAATTGATTAAAGCCAGTCGCAAAATGCGCGACTTCTGGGCAGGTTCTTGGATATTGCACTATCTTTGTGCCAAAGTCTGTTGGAAACTCGCTTTACAATACGGTCCTGACAGCTTACTTTACCCCAGTCTGTTCCAACAGCCGTTAATCGACCATTGGTTACTACAAAAATTTCCTGAGTTTAAAGACTGGGTAAAACAACCAAGCGATCGCGCCCTCCTGACAGCAGGATTTCCGAATGTAGTGGTGTTGGTACTGCCAAAAGATAAAGTGCAAGCTGCCATGCAAACCGCCAAACAAACGATAAAACAAGCATGGCAAGAAATCGGCGACTTAGTTTTTAAGGAATTACACGATCAGCGTCGCTGGATGTCAGACTTAAAATGTGACAGTAGCAGTTGGAGAGGTTGGCTACAATCCCAGTGGCAGTTTTACTGGGCAGCTGTACCCATTGGTAAAGAAGAGGAACTGCTGAAAAATACGGCTATTCCTCAAGAACGGGAAGCAGAATTTCAACATTGGTTAAATGCACAAAACCAAGCTTACAATTTAACTACTGAGGAAAGAAAACTCTTTCAATCTGCTGAAATTGATTTTCTCATAGAAGCATACAAACAATCTTCAGAAAAGCAAGAGTTTAGTGTCAATGTTGGTTCCTGGTGGGCACACATTTTTGACCAAAGCCGATATACCCTGACTGCGGTAAAAAATGCCCGAAACTGGCAGATTCCCACAGCTTTTGGTCCCCGTTCCACCGTGTCTGGCATCGGACCCGTGGTGCATCCCGGTGATGATTGGATGAGTGAAGGTGAAACCAAAAAGTACTGGGAACGGCAAGCTGGTTTATTTGATGGTAGAGAACAGCTGAATGCAACTGAGACAGTCAAGCGGGGGTTAGAGAAGGTTTTACCCAAGTTACTGAATCTCCAGAACCATGAAGCGATCGCCGTATCTTACCCTGACCTGACATCTGGTGTCGCAGGTTATTTAAAAGTATGCGATCGCGCCCACTTAGAATACTACAATCAAGTTTGTCAGGCAGTGCAGCACTCACTGCTGAAAACCGAGAGAGTGATTCCGGAGACTAACGAAAAATGGGGAATTCCCTGGATTGATGACCATGAGGACTCAGAATTAAGACATTATCATCCACGCTTGTTGAATGCTGGCTGGTTAATAGAAGATTTAGAAACGCGAGAAGTTCTAGACATCCAAAAACAGATAAAAGCCCTAAGAGAGGAAATACAAGCAGGGACTGATGTTGTTAATCTTCGTCAGCGCCAGCAACCTCTAGAACGCTTGCAAGAAGACTTAACCGACATCAGGAATAATTACCGTTTAAGCATTCAACAGGTTTTAGATCGGTACTATCCTCAAAACAACCCTGCTGACTGGTATGTTTTAGCAGCAGGTGACGGTGACGGCATGAGTCAATGGCTTCAAGGTAAGAATCTGAAAGAATATCGAGATTACATCCCCTCAGCATTATCAGTATCACTGAAGACTTTCCAGAAATTTTCCGAACAGCAAAAACGCATGGGACCATCCACCCACAACGCCCTCAGCCGCGCTTTGTTGGACTTTTCCAATCAACTCGTTCCCTATCTAACTGAACGACGCTATGCTGGACGCTTAATTTACGGGGGTGGCGATGATGTCCTAGCATATACCAATTTGTGGGAATGGGATAGATGGCTGTGGGATATCCGCCAATGTTTTCGAGGGGATGAAGATCCAGGAAAAGAATTTGAGAATAAAGGCAATTATTGGCAGTGCTGCAAAGAAGCAACGGACATATCCGTTGCCAAGCGTCCTTTGTTCACTATGGGCGGTACTGCAACAATTAGCTTTGGGATTGTCATCTCTCATAATTCAGTACCCCTTGCCATTGCGCTGGAAAATCTTTGGGAAGCAGAAAAAAAGGCAAAAGAACACAAATGTGCTAATGGTGAACAAAAAGATGCTGTGCAAGTTCGTGTTTTGTATGGCAATGGCAATATTTTAAAGGCGACTGCTAAATTTTCAGTCTTTAATAAGTGGCAAGAGTTGCTGAATGTCAATTCTGAGATAGACGCTGCTATTTTTGAACAGGCGGCGAACTTTTGGAGTCAGCATCCTGCACCGATGATAGAAGCAATTGCTCCTTGGACGCAAGCTTTTTGCGATCGGCGGGAACAATTGCAAGGGGATGAAAGCATGAGACAACAGTTTCAGCGGGATCTTGGTGAGTTTCTCGTGGGTTTGTTTGACGAACCGCAGAGGCAAGGCAGTGCATTGGACGGGTTCCCCGGCTTGAAGCAACTGCCGCGCAGAGAACACAGAGAAGGAAGAGGAGATGAGGTGGAAAGGTGGCTGAAACTGGCTGCCTTCACAATTCGCAGTCGCAAGGTTGAATTATGAATTATGAATTATGA
>CAZZXJ010000650.1:0-3852 GCA_964657905.1 uncultured Stigonema sp. | reverse complement strand
GGTTTCTGACATCTCATATCATGTCCGTCGAATCACCCATAATCAGAGACCCCCACCCCACTTGTGCCTTACGCCAAAGCGCCCCTCCCCGCAAGCGGGGAGGGGTTGGGGGTGGGGTACAATGTCCACGGGAATTATGGCTAATCAAACGGACATGATATCAACTATCGTTAACCGACAAGTATTGTCTCACTGGGGGCTTTTTATTAGTGGCTAGAGTAAAAACACTGGACTTCATCAGATGCGTCCAAAGAAATTCCAGTATTTTTACTCTATTCACCTATAGCGATGCTTTGAGAGCATACACAAGACTATTTTCCTCTAAGCGTGGACTCGTAAGAGTACCACGCTTTTTTTCACACTTACTATGCCAACTATTATAAAGTCTAGAAAAGTACGATGACTATAGTGCTATTACGGAAGTTAAAATTTAGCTGATAAAGCCAGTGTTCTACCCTGATAATCGGGAGCGTAGAACGTTTTCGGATCTGGCATATTCAACTTTGCGTTCAGTTCAAAGGGTTTTGGTGAGTCAGGATTGGTCAGGAACCATAGCATCACAGTATTTTCCAAATAGACTGCCCTATATCTATTTTAGATACCTCAGACTAGGGAGCCAACTACTTGCAGTCTCGACCCGATGTCATACCATTGGGCAGTATTGTTTTGCATAAAGTAATAGAGTGGCTACCTTGGATGTCGTCAGGTCTTGAAGCTTGGACAAGATTTGCGCGGCTGAGATTAGCATTCCTTAAATCGGCGGAGTCTAGGTTAGACGCCTTCAGATTCGCCCCTTGCAAATCGGCATTAACAAGCAAGGTACTCTTTAGGGTTGCTCCTGTCAGATCAGTTCCTTGCAGATTTGCATTACGAAGGTCTACCCACTCCAAATTTGCATACCGGAGATTGGCATTCTTTAGGTTGGCTCCCTGAAAATCTGCTGATCGGAGGTCAACTCCTTCTAAGTTTACCCCCGACAAGTTCACTCCGGATAGATGACAGCCAAAACATCTCTTTGTTTGTTGAAGCTGCTGAATCGCATGCATTCGTTGAAAACCATTAACTTCACTAACCAGAGAGGGAGTTAGGACAAGCGCTACAGTTATGAGGGGACGTAGTAAGGGAATCATAATATAAATTTTGAATCAAAACCAGAAGTAAGCTAGGCTCGGCAATGGTTCTGCTTTTCCAACACAAAATAGTGTTTTTTTCAATTTAATACTATTGTGTAATACTTCTTGGAAAACTTTAATGTGCTTCAAGATATATTTTTAGAGGATTTTAACTGTTGTACCGCAAGTCATATATAGCAGTCATAAATCATTTTTGAACGCGGAAAAACCCCGTTTCTTGCGCTTTTAATTTTTAAAAATAAAGCATGATTGCTATATATTGTTTATTTGCTCAGCTAAAATATCTATATTTATAGATATAATTTTCCTGTATACCCTAAGGTGATGTGAGTATCAGCGGAGACGATCATCGGTGGATTTCGGTGATGTCTGACTACTCTTAGACCAGTAGTCAGAGCAATTGAGCGCTTCTTTGGTTAATACAATAGAAGGGTGTACCGCACAATTAAGATAATTGCTGTCCTTAAAATATTGACAGTTCCTACAAGGAACTTGCTTTGAGCGGTTAATAGTTAATTTGCCATTTCGTGAAAGCTTACAAATACGCACTATAAAAATAAAAATAGCTATTTTCCAAACAATGATTAAGCAAATAGGAGCAACAAAGTGTGGTAAATGGGGCATAGGTTCCATTTGCGGTTTTGTGCTTTGCTCTGTTGCTGCTCCCACTTTTACTATCATTATGGTTGTCTGATTAAAACTATCTTCTATTAATAGAGACAGTCGCAAAAAGTCTGAATCATACATATAAAAAAGCGAGAACTGCTTATTTTTCAGATGAGATGATATGGAGGTCGATTTGGGTAAGCAATGGCATCAGTTGGTTAATCAGAGACCCGCGTAGCATCATCTGCCACCTAGAGGGGAGAGATTGACCTAACACCACTTGAGTAATCCGGTAGGACTTTGCAACCTGGGCAATTCCTTCGGCTGTGTTATAATGTGGTACTTGCAAAAACTCGCCCTTAAACTCTAGGCAAAGTTGGTGACAATTTTCTATGTAAAGTGCTTCCTCTTTTGTCAGGAAGCGGTGAGGGTTTTTGACAAACAAAACATAGAGGGATGCGTTCATGTAATTAGCTAGTATGGCTCCCCGTCGAATTAGTCGTAAAGATTTTGGCTCAGTAGAAACACAAACTAGTATTCGTTCGTGAATATTGCAGACGTGTTTAGTTGGAGCTTTACCGTTGCAGTTTTGTTGGGTTGCTTCCCGAATTTCTTTCTTTTCAATGTTATCGGCTACTTCCCGCAGTGCCAGTTCCCGCAGAGCAACCAAGTTACGGTGTTGGAATAAGTTTTGCAGTCCCTGCTCAATTTTTTCCTGTGGATAAATTTTGCCATCCAGTAACCGCTCTTTCAATGTTTCTGGTGTGACATCCACAACCACGACTTCGTCAGCCATTTCTAATAAACGATCAGGAATGCACTCCTGCACAACAACCCCTGTAATTTGAGTAACCAGATTGCTGAGGCTCTCTAGGTGTTGAATATTGAGCGTGGAGTAGACATCAATACCTGCTGCCAAAATTGCTTCCACATCCTGGTAGCGTTTTTTTTGCTCCAATAGAAAGTTAGTATGCGGCAGTTCATCCACCAGAACTAGCTGAGGTTGGCGAGTCAGGATGGCTTCAGTATCCATCTTGGTAAGTATCAACTCACCCTGTTCTCTTGTCTTTGGTGGAATCACCTCCAAGCCAATGGCTTTAGCAGCTGTGTCCTGGCGACCGTGGGTTTCCAAGCATCCAATGACTACGTCTATACCATCTTGTTTGAGTCGGTGGGCTTCATCCAACATCTTATAAGTTTTGCCAACACCAGGAGCCATACCAATAAAAATCTTGTGCTTGCCGCAACGGGCAGGATAAATGTAGGTACTTTTGGGTCCACTGGAGGAATTGTACATTATGAGCGAAGTTAACGGTGACAAAAGTGATCTTACTTCCGTCCTATGCTGAAAAGCTCCTGAAAAATCCTCAATTTCTCTACTTTCCAGATCGTATTTTGTAGACCGAAGGGCTTCCCGCAGGGTATGATACCTTTATTTACGCGCCCGCTGTACTAGTACAAGGACTCAGAAGTCAGAAGTCAGGAGTCAGGAGAGAAGAATACAGACATAGACGCTTGTTTTCACCTGTTTCTAACTGTCTAGTTATTTCTGCCGCCCAGCACTAGAGACATTTTATCTCGAACAGGAGGCGTAGCTACAGCATCTGCGTCAGCAAGTCTAAACAATTCAAAAAAATTAGATGGACAAATTTAAATATAGTCGCTGTTACAGCGGCTTTCCAGGGGTAGAGTTAGGATCAAATAAAGCTGATGTCAGGCATGTATTAAATTAGATTTTTTTTCATTATTAGCTGTCTTTAAAACTAATTATGAAGCTTGGATCAAAAAAATACAAGGTATAAATTTACATGGAATACATTTATATTTAAGGAAATATATCTTGAAATAAAAACGTTTAGAAAGTTCATGCTCTGTTTATATCTGCAAATATAAATAGATATTTAAGTCGGTCGGCATAAATAAATATAACTATGTAACAGAATGTAAAGTCATTCAAAACCCTTGCGATTGCTACCCTTCGGGAAGCCTCCTTCGGAGTCTACGCTCCACTTCGTTTCGCTCGCAATGACATAGTTTGGTTTTTTCGCGCCGACCTACTTACAGCAATTTTCACCTTTATTAGACCACAGTCGTAGGGGCGCGGCGGCAAGAG
>CAZZXJ010000649.1:0-3860 GCA_964657905.1 uncultured Stigonema sp. | reverse complement strand
AAGATCAGTTGTTCAATTTATTATTGACAATACAACTTGTGATTGGATTGTTTCAGAAGAAATTTTAGCAGAATATAAAGAGGTGTTAAGTCGTAGTAAATTCAAATTAATATCATGTCCGGTAAATCACTTATAATTCCCACTCCACCCCACCCCGCCAAAGCTGTGCTTTGTCTCCCCTCCCCGCGTGCGGGGAGGGGTAGGGAGTGGGGTGCTTTTATTATAAGTAATTAAGCGGACATGATATAACTGATGATTTCCAGAAAATCTGGATCGTGCTGAAAAATTCCAGCAAACTTCATCAAAGCAGATTGCGTGCTTTGAGTTGCAAATACCTATCAACTAACTGATCTGTAATCTGATTCGCAGGCGCATCCAGTACCAACACACCTTTTTGTTTAAGCTGTGCAAATGCCACTTGTCGCTGTGCTAATAAATCTAATGCCACAGCACGAACATAGGCATCTGTAACCTTCCCCTTCCGGAATAGCTTGCTTAAAAGGGGAGTAGATGCTATAGTATCGACTTGCGGATCTCGCAGGGTGACGCAAAACGGCAGATAGCGGGGTGCTAGCCTAGAGAGTGCGGCAAGCAGTTCAGCAGAAGCACGAAGATCAACTAAGTCAGTAATCACCACAACAAGCGATCGCCTAGTTTGAGAACGCAAAACACTTGTCACCGCCCCCACATAATCAGATTCCAGCAACACTGGTTGAATAGGAGTCAGCCGATCAATCAGCTGACTCAGGTGATGTTGACCACGTTCAGGAGGAATCCACGTATGCATCTGACGGTCAAATACACCAACTCCTACACGATCGCCCCGATTTAACCCCGCCAAAGCCAAAGCCAAAGTGGCATTTAAACCCCAATCAAATCGTTGTAAACCTTGAACTCTTGCCGTCATCAATCTTCCACGATCCAGCAAAATCAGCAAAGTTTGCTCTTGTTCTGGAACCAAAACCCTGACTAATGGAGGTGAATTGCTATAAGCGCCTACACTACGGGCGGTACCTTTCCAATCAATGAACCGCAAATCATCACCAGTGCGGTAGTTCCGTAATTCCGCAAACTCGGTGCTGATCCCCAATTGGCGGAATTGGCGCATGGAACCAGATGATTGCAGTGTCAGGCGAATTGAGAGCGATCGCAACCCCACTAAATCTGGATACACCAATAAGCGCAGACTTTGAGGAATCTTCCAATCATCCCAGGCTAATCCCCATGTTCCTAACTGCCTTACCTGAATATCTCCCCAACTAAATTCTCCCCTTTGCGTCGGATGGACAGTATAAGTGAGTTCCTGGGAACTATGACTCGGGACAAGGGCGCTGAGTATTGATGCTGACACCCCAAACCCACTAGGGTAGTAGTCGCAGATTTGAATCACAGCGTTAGTGTTTCCCGATTTCACAGAGATCACAACCGGATTATCCCGCCCTATAGACAGTCGCGACGGCACTTCACGTGTGATTTGGACGCGATGGGATCGGACTCGCAAACCATCCACCACCATCACTTCTAGCACAATGACATCAAATAGTAAAGTAACAGCGATGCTGATAGGAATGCTAAGAAAGATTGCTAAAGTTGGGGCAATGGCAATTCCTAAAATTAACAAAAAATAAACTTTTCTAGAAGGAAGCATATTTTTTCATAAATTTATGAAAAGCTGTACTAGGGGAATTCTCTTTTATCTTGGTACTGGTACTTGATTAAGTAACGACGCAATCACCGCATCAATTTTTATTCCATCCAGCATCGCTTCTGGTTTCAGAATCAGGCGATGACGCAGCAGTGGAGATGCAACTGCTTTAACATCATCTGGTGTGACAAAATCACGTCCACTTAACCACGCCTGAGCCTGGGATGTCACAAACCAAGCCCCTGCGGCGCGAGGAGATGCACCCAAAGCTAAATCAGAATGTTGCCGTGATGTTCTTACCAACGCCAAGATGTAATCAATCAGTGGCTCAGAAACTTTAACTTTTCTGACTGTTTGCCGCGCCTCCAAAATTTCGGCTACCGTTGCTACTGGTTGCAAACGGGCAATATCTAAGCGGCGTGCTGCAAACCCTGCTTGACGATTCAGTAACATTTGCTTTTCAGCAGCTTGGTCAGGGTAATCTACTACCATCTTAAATAAAAACCTGTCCAGTTGTGCCTCTGGTAAGGGGTAGGTTCCCTCGAATTCCAAAGGATTTTGTGTTGCAATTACCCAAAATAAGTCCGGCAAAGGTAAACTTTCACCATCCAGTGTTACCTGCATTTCTTCCATCGCTTCCAACAGCGCCGCTTGCGTCTTTGGAGGAGTGCGGTTAATTTCGTCTGCCAGCAGTACCTCGGTAAATATTGGTCCCTTTTTTAGGGTGAAATTACGGCTATTCAAATCAAAAATATTCGTACCAGTGATATCTGCGGGCAAGACATCTGGCGTGAGTTGAATTCGGCGAAACTCTGCTTGAAGGAGTTGCGCCAGCACTTTGGCCAAGAGTGTTTTACCAGTTCCTGGCACTCCTTCCAAAATGATGTGACCACCCGCTAGCAGCGCCACTAAAAGCTGCTGTATAAGGGCGGATTGACCGACAACAACAAAGGATAGTGCTTGATCGAGGCGATTGAATACAGGATGGGTTTGGCTCATGTTGTTATTTTAGAGAAGTCACGCAATGGGGCACAAATCAATTAAAAATTTTTAATTTTTAATTTTTAATTCTTGTTCTCCTCATTGCCCGATGACGCCAGTCGCCTAGGAAGGTTTTGCCATTTCCCCAACCAGCTTACCAAGTCTTTTTCACTTATGCGACGTTTTTGGGTTTGTAGCTTTAACACTGCATCCAGTTCTGCTGCCGAAGCACCTGTTTGCTGCACCCAAACATTTACTAAAGTTTGGTTGTCCAGCAGTTCTTGCCCCAATCCTAAGGTGCGTTGTAGTTGCAGTTGTTCAACTTTCCCCACCATCTCTACAACAAAGTCTCTGGATTCAGCTTTTTCCAACACTCCTGCTAAGGCTTGGATGTAGGCTTCACTATTATCAATGACTGGTGTTTCTATAGCTACTGGTTTGCCAAAGCGGCGATTGAGCGCCCAAATAAGCACCAAGAGCAGTACGCCTACTTGCACCAACGTTGGCAATAAAGGAGTTTTAGCAAAATAACTGACTAAGTCTCCTTTGCCTTCACTATTTCTGATACTAGGGTCTTTGTAGCCGTGAATATATTCATCGACAAATAATAAGTTGCCTTTTTGGCTAACTAAATCTGATAAATACTGGAAATTACTGAGATAATCTTGGTAAGCATTGGCGGCTAAATAGGGAGCGGTAGAAAAAATTGCTTTTCCTTTACTGTAATGTTTTTCCCAGACAACAGCACCGAAGCGATCGCCTAAAGAAACCTTTTCTCCAGATTTTATCTGCCGTCGCCGTCGTGTCTCAATTTTGACATCACCACTCAACGATTTTTGCATGGTGCTAAAGTCTGCCGCACTCACACCTCCATGCACACCTAAAATTACCAAATTATTACCTTTTTCTACCCATTTTTGCTCTTCACTATCCAGTCCAAGTTCTCTGAGGGAGCTGTTTACCTGTATAAGTGTGACGGGATGTTTTTCTGCTTTTAAATCGCTCAAAGGGGAATGCCAGCGCTGGATGGTAGTTCCTCGCTGTTGCATAAAAGCATACCAAGCGCCATAGCCATCGGGAGTTCGGCTATAAGTGCTCCCAATGTTAAGTTTGCTGCTTGTGGGAGCTGCGATCAAGGTCAGTAAAATGAGAGTGACAAGGACGATCGCCCCAAGCAAAACTTGGCGGGAGAAGCGTTTCATGTTAAATTGTTAATGGCTAATGGCTAATGGCT
>CAZZXJ010000648.1:2409-3864 GCA_964657905.1 uncultured Stigonema sp. | reverse complement strand
CGGGCTGACTCCGTAACATTTTTACAAACAGAAAATAGAATTTTGCACATTGAATTTCAAAACCTAACAAAGTCTACTCCATCTATTCCTTTTCGGATGTTGGATTATTCTGTCAGGTTGATGCGTCAATACGATGTCCCCGTAACGCAGGTAGTTATTTTCTTACAAGAGACAAGTAATGAAATCGCATTTACTGAAGAGTATGTCAATGAGACAACTACTCATCGCTACTGAGTTATACGGATGTGGGAACAAGATTCAACGCTATTTCTCCATAATCCCGCATTATTACCGTTAGCCCCATTAACGCAAACAACCTCACCCCAAGGGTTATTATCACAGGTTGCCCAAAGTGTTGCTAGAATTCCAGATAGGGATATTAGGCAAGATATTGCAGCTTACACAGAGATTTTAGCAGGTTTGAAGTTTGAAAAAGATCTAATTAGGCAATTTTTACGGGAGGATGTTATGCAAGAATCAGTAATTTATCAGGATATATTACAGAAGGGAGAACAAAAAGAAGCACTTAGATTCTGTATGTTTTTACTTGATGAACGCTTTGGTGAAATAGATTCGTCAATTATTAATCGAGTTCAAGTTTTAAAGAAGGAACAGCTAGAAGCTTTAGGTAGAGCTATTCTCAGAATTTCATCGCTACCTGATTTAGTAGCTTGGTTAGACCAGCATTCAAGCAATTAACTTCAGATAATTAAATATTATAAGGTCGGAGATAATAACTCTGACCTTTTTTGTTATTTGGAGTTTGAGAAAGATTAAGCTCGGCAATTTTTACGGGAGGATGTTATGCAAGAATCAGTGATTTATCAGGATATATTACAGAAGGGCAACAAGCAAGGTGAAGAACGTACAATTATACGTCAGCTTAATCGGCGTTTTGGTGAAATAGATTCATCATTGACTGATAGAATTCGAGTGCTATCTGTTGAAAAGTTAGATGATTTAGCAGAAGCATTACTAGATTTTTCAGAGGTAGCTGATTTAGTAACTTGGTTAGACCAGCAAGAAAGAGGTTAAGTATGAAACTGTCGGAAATTAGACACAAATGTTAGCGTTTTCGCCAATGTGCCGTCTTCCTCGTCTCCTGCAATAATGGGAGGTAACCCGCAAGCCTTAGGTAAAGACGTGAATAGCAGTTCATCGGGTTCTTGCGCCTGCTGCAACGTCTGCAACACAGCTAGTGCTTCACTGCTGAGACGCTTGGTTTTAGTAGTATATGCAGGTAATTTCTTCACAAATTGAAATAAAGGTTTTACCACCATCAGCAGTGTGCTGTTCCGTACTTTAGGTGGGACAGAAGCATTTTTCTGGCGTAAAATCGCTTCGAGTTCTTTGAAGACTTGCGATCGCAATCCCACCACTTCAAAATACTTAACAGCAAACCGATCTTGGTCTTTCATTAGCAACTCAAAATGTTCTACTCCCAAAACTGGGATA
>CAZZXJ010000648.1:0-2309 GCA_964657905.1 uncultured Stigonema sp. | reverse complement strand
CTGATTGAAGAGGCCCTTGAAGCTGCGTCCTCAGAACCTCAAGAACTGGTGACAGAATTGGCTGACCTGTATGAGGTCATTGATACAATTATGACTGTATACGGTATTAATCGCGACTTATTGCTGGCAGAGCAGAAAAAACGACGGATTGATCGGGGTGGCTTCACCAAACGAATCCGACTCCTGTGGACTCAGTAGAGGAATTCTGATGCATAAATAAAAACTGTTGATAATTGTGTATGAAAAAGTTAAAGTTTTTGACGAGAGAAGAACGTAGCTTCGTAGTCGGTTGAGTCAGGAAGAGGGGGGAAAATCTGTGAAGTCTATTATGCTTAAGGCGAGTGCCAAAATCAACTTATATCTAGAAATCATTGGCGATCGCCCCGATGGTTATCACGAGTTGGTCATGATACTCCAAAGTATCGACCTTGCAGACCAAATTGATTTACATGCAAATACGACTGACGACATCCGTGTTCGCTGCGACCATCCGGAAGTACCACTAGACCAAAGTAATATTGCATACCGTGCTGCCAAACTCATAGTGGCAGAATTTCCAGACGCCTTTGCCAAGTACGGCGGTGTAGACATCACTATCCACAAGTACATTCCTGTAGCAGCTGGGTTAGCTGGAGGTTCCACCAACGCAGCAGCAGTTTTGGTGGGAATAAACTTGCTGTGGAATCTGGGACTTACTCAGTCAGAATTAGAAGAACTGGGAGCGACTTTGGGTTCAGATGTGCCATTTTGTGTAGCGGGTGGAACAGCGATCGCCACAGGAAGAGGTGAGCAACTTTCTCCCCTACCCAGTTTAGACAATATATATATAGTATTGGGTAAATATCGCAGCCTTGCAGTTTCCACTGCTTGGGCGTACAAAACCTATCGACAACAGTTTGGCAGTGCTTATATTAGAGATACAAACAGTTTGGCAACACGTGCAGCAGCAGTACATTCCGGATCAATGGTCAAAGCTATTCTCCACAGAGGTGGGGTGGAAATAGGTCAGAGGCTGCACAATGATTTAGAGCGCGTGGTATTGCCAACATATCCGCAAGTATTGCAACTGCGGGAGGTGTTTGCAAGTACTGGTGTTTTGGGGACAATGATGTCTGGTTCTGGTCCTAGTGTGTTTGCGTTGTGTGAGTCCAAAGACCAGGCAGAACAAGTTAAGCTTGATGTCAGGGAGCGGATTCCTGATGAGGATTTAGAATTGTTTGTGACTCGGACGACTACACACGGCATTCAGGTGATATCGTCGGTTTAGCGGTAAGATATGAACCGCAGAGGCACAGAGAGCGCAGAGGAACAGACAAAGATATGAGTGATCCGAATTTAATTGAACAGCAACAAACTCCAGCGCAGGTTTCCCCAACTCCGTTACGCTGTCTAATTGGAGCGGTAATTTCGGGAGGACTGGGGTTTGCACTGTACTCCCTAACCATTTCCATAGCCACAACTTTTGCCAATAAACCCATTCATTCTCATAACCAAACGGTGATAAATATTGCTTCTGCTGTGCGTACCCTGGTTGTGGGTATGATTGCTTTGGGATCTGGAATATTTGGGGTAGTGGGGGTAGGGTTATTGGCGTTAGCAGTGCAGTTGTTGGTGCAGCAATCAACAAAGCAGAAGAATTAAATGCCAGAGTCTAAGTAGGTAGGCATAATAAAACATAACTATATTCACTTTTGTCAAGAGGCTGTCAGCCAACTAACAACTAACATAACCTAAGTAAGGTGTATCACTTACTCAAGTTATGGAAACAACATATCTTAAGCTAAGCGATCGCCAATTTTTTGATGAAATTGCGGATGCTGTTGTGCGCTCATGGAATTATAAACTCGATTCAGGTGCTAGACCCTTCAATGGGCGTAAGCTCCGGTAATGGGCGCTAGTAAGAGCGTAAACTTACATCAACAGCTTAATAACACCTATCTTAGCATCAGCCGATCGCAAACTATCAAGTAGAGAGGCGATCGCCCCAATCGTCGTTGGAGGAAAAGCAATGGCTGCGCCAACACCTTGGGCGATTGCTGTGCCAAAGTCATTGGCGATGTCTGGCGACAAGCCCTGACGCTCGTTCCGACGCCGGAGTACCGGCTAACGCTTCGCTATCGCTAACGGTCGATGGTGACGGCATTATGCGACGTTGCCACTTTATCAAGGAGCCGATTGGGAATATTTATGACCCCAACTTTGAAGCTGCATTGTTTGACCAAGCCCCTTTGGGGCGGGGTGTAGGGAGTAGGGAGTAGGGTGTAGGGAAAAACTTAGCCCCAAAAAAAGGATACAAGCCCCTGCTTTCA
>CAZZXJ010000647.1:1587-3875 GCA_964657905.1 uncultured Stigonema sp. | reverse complement strand
GGAATTCCGCGATCGTAGATAAAATGGGCATGAATTGGATGCTGTAGCGAGACGCCCTTCTGGCGTGCTACCTTGGGCAGAATATGGGAAAGCAAGTAGCCAAGACAAAGTGGATCTTCCACACTGGGATGGCGAAATGCGATCAAAAAGCGAATCTTTCCCTCCTGAAACTGGCGATAAAGATCTACCAAAACCTCTACGTTGTCGGCTTCTATTTGGCTAATTGCTGTTTTCCTGCTGATCCAGATTGGGAGCAACAACTGGGAAGCTCTCAAAAACAAGGGATTGAGCGCCGGAGGGATAAATTCCAAAGGTGGCTGTGCATGATAGATGACATCGGGCAAAGTGATTTTCTCCTGAAGTTGCGACTGCACATTTTAGACTTTAACTGAAATAGATATTAGTGAATCTGGAAAGGGGACAAACGATGCGACTGTCACAAATGTTATTCGTTACACTGAGGGATGATCCAGCTGATGCGGAAATTCCCAGTCATAAACTACTCATCCGCGCTGGTTACATTCGTCGCATCGGTAGCGGTATATACGCCTATCTTCCTTTGATGTGGCGAGTACTGCAAAAAGTCTCTAAAATTGTGCGCGAAGAAATGAACGCTACTGGTGCACAAGAATGTCTCTTACCCCAATTGCAACCCGCTGAATTATGGAAAGAGTCTGGACGCTGGGATACCTACACGAAAGCTGAGGGGATCATGTTTGCCCTCACAGACCGCCGCGAGCAAGAATTGGCACTCGGACCTACTCACGAGGAAGTAATCACAACGATCGCTCGTGATATGATTCGTTCCTACCGCCAGCTACCACAGCACCTCTACCAAATTCAAACCAAGTTCCGCGATGAAATCCGTCCCCGCTTTGGTTTGATGCGCGGACGGGAATTTATCATGAAAGATGGCTACTCCTTCCATGCAGATGAAGAAAGCCTGAAAAAAACTTATCAGGATATGGACAACGCCTACAACAATATGCTGCGGCGGTGTGGTTTGGCTTTTCGTGCTGTCCAAGCTGATTCTGGTGCAATTGGCGGTTCTGGTTCTCAAGAATTTATGGTACTGGCGGAAGCAGGCGAAGATGAAGTCCTCTACACAGAAGATGGACAGTACGCCGCCAACGTGGAAAAGGCAGTTTCTTTACCAACTGAGGTTCAAGCCTCACCGTTTTCAACTTATGAAAAACGAGAGACTCCAGGAACAGAGACAATAGAGAAACTCTGTAAGTTACTAAAATGTTCTCCTACCCAAGTGGTGAAAAATGTCCTCTACCAGACAGTTTATGACAATGGTTTGACAGTGCTGGTGTTGGTAAGCATTCGAGGCGATCAGGAAGTTAATGAAGTCAAGTTGCAAAATGAATTGACGAAACATGCTGACCAGCACGGTGCAAAGACCATTATCACCTTAACTGTACCAAATGCAGAGGCACAGGAAAAATGGGCTAAGCCTTTGCCTTTGGGCTATATTGCTCCTGATGTAGGAGATGAGTATATTAAACCCCACCCCAACCCTCCCCGCCAGCAGGGAGGGAGCGAACTTCCCCCTGTTAACGGGGGGACTGAGGGGGGTTCAGTGCATTCCAAGTTTTTGCGCTTGGTAGATAAAACAGTTGTTGATTTAAAGAACTTCGTCACAGGCGGAAATGAATCCGGTTATCACGTAGTTGGAGCCAATTGGGGTGAGCAATTTAAATTACCAAATGTGGTAGTAGATGTGCGGAAAGCAAGACCAGGCGATCGCGCTATTCACAATCCCGAACAAACCTTACAAAGCGCCCGTGGAATAGAGGTAGGACACATTTTTCAATTGGGCACCAAGTATTCCCAAGCCATGGGAGCCACCTACACCAATGAACAGGGTGAAGAAAAACCCCTATTTATGGGTTGTTATGGTGTCGGTGTCTCGCGCCTCGCCCAAGCTGCTGTCGAGCAATCTTACGATCAAGATGGAATTATTTGGCCTGTTGGCATCGCACCATATCACGCAATTGTCACAATTCCTAACATCAACGACGCTCAACAAGTCGAAATTGCCCATAAACTTTACACAGACCTGAATCAAGCAGGAATTGAAACCTTACTCGATGATCGCAATGAACGAGCAGGAGTTAAATTCAAAGATGCGGATTTGATTGGAATTCCCTACAGGATTGTCACTGGGCGAGCGATCGCTAACGGCAAAGTAGAAGTCGTCGAACGTAAAGAGCGTAAACCTCAGGAAATTCCTATTACTGAAGTTGTATCTACTTTAAAGCAATGGATTGTTAATTGTTAGT
>CAZZXJ010000647.1:0-1577 GCA_964657905.1 uncultured Stigonema sp. | reverse complement strand
AACCACTAAAAAATTCATCTATGGAATTCTTCACAATCCTCCTATCCGGGTTACTGGGGTTAGTCGCCCCTGTGGGAGTGGTGATTGATCGCACTGCTGAAAATACCATCCGCTCCCAGTTTGCTAAAGTAGGACAATTGCAAGTGCGAGTTGACAATTCCCCCTCTTACCAGGTGCTACAAGGAAAGGTGCAAAAGGTGCGGATTGCTGGCCGTTCTTTGCAGTTAAAACGACCAGATGTTCGCATCGCACTTTTTGAATTAGAAACTGATGCAATTGAATTAGAACAGTCTAGTTTGAGGCATAAACGACCTAAATTAAAACGACCTTTACAGGCTGGTGTGCGGTTAGTTTTAACTCAACAAGATGTCAAGAAACTTTTACAATCACCGCAATTAATAGCCTCGTTGCGAAAGTTGAATGTTGACTCAGTGGGTTCCCTAAATACAAAGACTGACTCTGGGTACAATTTTATCAATCCACAGGTTAAGTTTTTAGCCAATAACCGCCTATTATTCCGGGTAGAATTACAGGAGGGTAAGGGTAAGCCCCTGTTGATTAGGGTGGAATCAGGATTGAATATAGTTAGTGGGAGACGTATTCAGTTAATTAGCCCAGTGGTAGCAGTCAATGAGGAAGAGGTTCCACCTCAATTTGTTAATGAAATTGTAAATAACCTCAACAAACAATTAGATTTAGGTAATTTGGAAGGTGACGGATTACAAGTGCGAATTCTAAAATTAGAAATGAAACCACAAGAATTAGAGATTGCAGCATTTTTAAGAATAGAGCCATCCTCTAGGTTTTTGGAAACTCTCGGCTCATAAGCATCGTCCTTAGCCAGGCTTCGACAAGAGAAAAATACTATCTCACCCTTAAGGAAGGTTGTTAATATGAAAGAACAGCAAGGGTCCAACCGTATTTCTTCAGGTGTTATTGCAGCTGTCTCAGCAGCTGTTCTTGCAGTAGGTGGCGGTGTGGCTTGGTTGACTTGGCACACCCCTTCTTCCGTAACACCAGACCCGTCTACATCAATCCAGCCATCAGCGCTGCCATCAACGCTGCCAACGGCGCCAACGCAGTCAATAAACCCCGATGAGACTAAGCAACGGACTCATGAGCAAACCACTGAAATATATTTGCTGAAAGACACGGGCAAAAATTTTGAGTTAGTTGCCCAGCCAGTTAAAGTTCAAGCAGATGGCGACACGCCCAACCAGGTTTTAGCGGCGGCTTTCCAAACTTTGTTAGCTAAACCTACCCAAGGAACTAGTTCCAGCACTATCCCCAAAAAAACAAAGCTACTCGATATCAAGGTGGAAAACGATGGTATCCACGTTAATTTATCCGAAGGATTTACCACCGGGGGCGGCAGTAGCTCAATGACAGGTCGCGTAGGACAGGTTGTCTACACTGCCACTAGCTTAGATCACAGTGCCAAGGTATACATTGAGGTAAACGGGAAGCAGTTGGATACTTTGGGTGGTGAAGGTTTAGAGTTGGAACAGCCACTCACTCGTGACAGCTTTCAGAAAAACTATCAGCTTTAGTCATTAGTCAATAGTCCAGAGTCCAAA
>CAZZXJ010000646.1:0-3880 GCA_964657905.1 uncultured Stigonema sp. | reverse complement strand
GAGTAAACCTTATTGGTTGTGGTCGTCATTAGTTATTTGTAAGGGTTTTAGGCGTGTTTACGTTTCGTAACGCCCGTTATGTTTATTTCCACTCACCTACTTATTTCTACTTCCTCTTGGACAAAAAGGTTGGGACTACTACTTTATATATTTAAATTTTGTATCTTAATCTACCAAATGGGTGTTTTTAAGTTTTAATTGTCATGTTTTATTGAAATAGAGTACTCATATTAGGAGGCACTATGGCGGAGAATGATACCAAACGGCAGCTGGTAATTATTGGTGGTGCGGAAGATAAGGACGGGGATTGCCAGATTCTGCGGGAGTTCGTTCGACGCGCGGGGAGTACTAAGGCTCGTATTGTCATTATGACAGCGGCGACAGAACTACCAAGAGAAGTAGGAGAAAACTATATTAGAGTTTTTGAGCGCCTCGGAGCCGAGGATATTCGGATCATTGACACCGAAACTCGTGAAGATGCTTCTTCATCTACTGCTTTAGAAGCCATTAACAAAGCTACTGGCATATTTTTTACTGGAGGAGACCAAGCTCGCATTACCAGCATCCTCAAGGATACGGAAATCGATACCACTATTCACAAACGCTACGCTGAAGGGGTAGTTGTGGGAGGCACTAGCGCTGGCGCCGCCGTCATGCCAGACGTAATGATTGTGGAGGGCGACTCAGAGACAAATCCTCGGATTGAAATTGTGGACATGGGTCCTGGTATGGGTTTCCTACCAGGGGTAGTGATTGACCAACATTTCTCGCAGCGCGGACGCTTAGGACGCTTAATTGCAGCCTTGTCACAGCAACCTGCTGTCTTGGGATTCGGCATTGATGAGAATACTGCTATAGTAGTGACCGATGACGAGTTTGAAGTGGTTGGGCAAGGCTGTATCACGATTGTCGATGAATCAGAGATGGTACATAGCAACGTTGACGAAATCCTGAAGGATGAGCCTTTGGCAGTTTGCGGCGCAAGGCTTCATATTTTGCCCAACGGATACAAATTTGACTTGAAAACCCGCAAGCCTATTCTGGAGAATCGCTCACAAGCAAATGGTTCTGTGCCAGTTGAGCAAACAAACGCTTAATTTTCAGCAATTGCTAATTGCTAATTGCTAATTGTTGATTGTTGATTGCTTGCTATTAGGCATTAGCCATTACCAGCCCCACCTTAGGTGTCAGTAATAGTTTTTGTAGGGTGGGCACTGCCCACCAATTGCATAATATTGGTGGGCAACAATTTTCTGTTTTTAGACGCCACGCTCACAGCATCAGGCACGAAACCCAAAGTAATATGATTTTGGTAACTATACTGATTTTTTCAAGCGGTTCAAATGGCAAGTGGAATTGAATTTGATTTGTTTGCTCCTCGTAACAAAGAAGCCGCTTTAATTGGCTCTTTTTCTCAATGGCAAGAAATACCAATGGAAAAAGGTGAAGATGGTTATTTTCGTACTCAGGTAGAATTAGAGGACGACGTTTATCAATATAAATTCCGTGTCGAAACCAAAAGTCCCAATTTTGAACCAGACCAATGGGTGGACGTCATTGACCCTTACGCAACAGATGTTGATGAAACGCGAACAGTCGGTATAGTGCGGATTAAAGATGGAAACCGAATTGTTGATGATTACATTTGGCAGCACGACGACACGCAGTTGCCGGAGAATCAAGAATTAGTAATATACGAAATGCACGTTGCTGATTTTACTGGTGGTGAAGTTGATTCTCACAAACACCGAAAATATTTAGATGCAATTGAAAAGTTAAAGACCAAAATCACGATTTATTTGAGTATTACAAGAAACTCATTGCCCTCCGTACACATAATCGCGCCCTGCAAAGTGACAACATCGAGTTTT
The DNA here is from genome assembly GCA_964657905.1 of uncultured Stigonema sp. GTDB lineage: Bacteria > Cyanobacteriota > Cyanobacteriia > Cyanobacteriales > Nostocaceae > Stigonema. Next base: position 2,009 of record CAZZXJ010000646.1, on the reverse strand, counting down.
TCCCCGAAAATGCAGATGCCAAAGACGCGATTAATCGCGTCTCTAGCATACGTTGGTTGGCATGACCAAGGCGATCGCGTTATCGTTGTGGCAAATTTCTCAGACCAAAATCTCTCCGGATACAATGTAGAGACGCGACATGTCGCGTCTTTACAAGAAACGTCTCTACAAAACTGGCGAGATTTATTCACCAAAACTGAGGTAGCAGGGGCTGCTGATGGTTTGGTTATTGATTTGCCGCAATATTCAGCTTTAGTATTTGTTTCTGAAGCGGCTAGTTAGACAGGAACACTCTTGCAAAGGAGGGCGATCGCATGTTGAGTTGTTTTGATGTAGCCAAATACTTTTTAGCTCAAGCTGATGAAGATGCAGGAGACTTAATCTCTAATCTTAAGTTACAAAAATTAGTTTATTACGCTCAGGGATTTCATTTAGCACTATACGACCATCGACAGCCCTCACACAGCACATAGAATATGGCGTTGAGAATGTCCAAAATATCGACTTCACGCTTGCGGCCACCAGGTTTTGGGGGTGGTATTAACCCACTAATCAGTTCAAATTGCGCTGGGGTTAAGTTACTAGGGTAAACTTTACTCATCGCTCTCAATGGTGCTGTTTCTACGTATTTACCAATTAGCCCTGAGAGCTTTTTTTACTGCTTAACCGACTTTTCAAACATCCTCTAAGGTGAAGTAGAAGACCAACAACGAGAACGACAGGGACAGTTGAGTTTTATTAACGTGACTGTGCGTTTTTTCCCAGAAGTGATGGCATTCATTCAAGAAGCAGAAAAACGTCATCCCAGCCAGAAAATTTCTCAGGGATCAAAAACTCAGGACGGCAAACCGACCTACCTGGACTATCATATTAAACTCCCACCACGCTCACTCAATGAATTCAGCCGTTGGGTATATCGCTTTATGGGTAGTGCTCAATTCCTTATACCTGCCGAACTGGCAGAAAAACATAAAACTTGGTGCGCGGGAATTGCTGGCGCGTTATCTCTAAATTTTGGGAAGCAAGATTCTTCAGCTATTTTTACACCCCAACAACACCAATTGTCAATTGGGATCGCTCTTGAGGAGAGAAAGTAAGAGCAACTCAGAAGAACTGCTCTGAATTAATCGCCTAAAAGGTGACTCAACATACAGCATGATGCCTGTGATAACATGAGAGACTGCTGCATAAATTAGAAGAAATTAATTGGATCATGGCTCTCACGCAACTGCGCAAACAAGAGATAATTACAAACTACCAAGTTCACGAAACCGATACTGGTTCCGCTGATGTCCAAATTGCAATGCTGACTGAGCGCATTAACCGCCTCAGCCAACATCTCCAAGCCAATAAAAAAGACCATTCTTCCCGGCGAGGATTGTTGAAGCTGATCGGTCAGCGCAAGCGTCTTCTCTCCTATATTCAACAGGAAAACCGAGAACATTATCAAGCTTTGATTGGTCGTCTTGGTATTCGTGGATAGGGACTACCGCTTATGTCTGCTGAATCTGAACGCCAAACCTTGCCTTTTGAACCAAACAAAAAGCGCCAAAAACCAGCAAAAGCAAAGAGTCAAACCCCAGTAGCCAAGGGCGACTCAAAGGAAAAGGATCAGAAAAAGCCACCTTTGACCAAAGAAGAAATGGCTATCCCTCAAGTAGTCAGCCAGCGGATGATCCGACGAGTGGCTGGCTTTTCTGGTATACCTACAGCTTTGGGCATTAGCACCCTGATTGCCAGTTATCTGCTGTTAATCTACGCCAAAATCAACCTGCCTCACATTGCTGTGTTACTGGTGAACATGGGACTATTTGGTTTGGGGGTCGTGGGGATAACTTATGGTGTTCTCTCCGCCTCTTGGGATGAACAGAGAGTCGGGACTCTGCTGGGCTGGAGTGAGTTCACCACCAATTTGGGAAGAATGGTGGCACTTTGGCGCGAAACTCAGCAAAAAAACGTATAATCATCAGACTAGTACCGCAAGGCGGAAGTCAAAAGTCAAAAGTCAA
>CAZZXJ010000645.1:0-3892 GCA_964657905.1 uncultured Stigonema sp. | reverse complement strand
ACAATTATAGCACTCGAGGACCGTGTCACCAAGTGTGGACTGTGGGTGAAGCTGGACTTCCTTGTGTCTGGCGCGGACAAGATGGTTGACAATGTGGGAGGAAGTAGCATTGCCACGCGCACTGCAAAACCACTTACTACATCCCAAAACAGCAGCAGGGAAATCAGCAGCAGCAGCACCCCTGCTGCTTTTTCGACAATTTTAGGAGAAAGTCGGCTTGCTATCCAGCTACCTAAAAGCACACCCAATAAGCTGGTAGTAACCAGTGCAGTCGCTGATCCCAAAAACACCACCCATGGAGAATGAGATTGCGCACTCATCAACAAGGTAGATAGCTGCGTTTTATCACCAATTTCTGCCAGAAAAATGGTCACGAACGTGGTTACGAAAACAGCAGCAGCAGATTGCTGCTTTTCTGGAGGCTGTGCGTTGGGGACTGCTTTCGCGTTGGGCAAACCCGTAACAGACTCCTGGAAGCAACTGCCGTCACAATCACCAATCACAGATGATGGTAGTTCTAAGGAGGGTTTCTCACTCTGAGAAACTGTCTGTACAGTAGTTGAGTTGGAGTCAGTATCGTCTTTTAGTTCTGGTTTGCTTCTAGGCTGAGATATACAAGCAAGGTTCAACGGTGCAGTATCCAGTTTCACAGGTAGTAGTTCTGCCGCTAGGTTATCTATCATATTCTTCTCATTTTCTCAGGTTTTTTACAAATTGCAACCCAGCGTTATAAAGAATTAAGAGTGAGGAGTAGGGAATTAAAAATTAAAAATTAAAAATTGAAATTCTAGGACTTACACATTGATAGAAATGACAAACTATGAGTTGCCTCTCTTTACCTGGCTCTGTCGGCAGAGCCTCCTTGATCTCATTCCCAGGCATCAGCCCAGGAAGGATACAGGGCAAGATTTTTAGGTTAACAAGCCTTTCTTCACATGATTGTCAATCTGTAAAGTACCTAAGTCCTAAATTCTTCATTTTTAATTTTTAATTTTTAATTATTCCCACTGCCTAACCTTAATTACATACCAACGGCTTTGTCGAAGCGCAGCATTTCCAGACTGCGATCGCCATAAACCCCCTCTATCTGCTGACGACAGCACTCTATTGCAAAATCGTTCAACTCTTCAGGGTCAATGCCGTACATATCTTGAAATACCTCTGGTTCTACACGACAGAAACGTGGACGATTTGGGTAAATGCGACACTCTCGCAAGTGGATGTCAAAATTCACACACCATCCTCCTTCGCCTACCATGCTGAGGTACAGTTCTAGTTCTTCTGGTGATAAATACTCATGCAATTCTGGACGATCCGTTGGGTCAAGATGACAGCAGGCTCCACATTGCTTCACACATTGCCAAGTTGCCATTGTTTAAACCTTTGCTAAAAGTACTGTTGTATGTTTTTTCTTATCATTTTGTTAAGTAAGTTAAATTATAGGGGCGATCGCCAGATATGATAAATCTAAGATTTTGCAATTGCGTTATTTAACTTTTTAAGAAAATTGGGAGGAAAAATGTTTGAAGCTTTAGGTAACATTCATTGGGAAGTTATTTTCCAGCTAGTATCTGTAGGTCTGATCATGTTATCTGGTCCGGCAGTGATTTTTGTTTTGGCATTCCGCAACGGCGACTTATAACAGTTAGTCAATAGTCAAAAACTCACGCTCCTATAGTTGAGTGACTCTGGACTCACCTACTATGGACTATTGACTATTGACTAACAGATTCTAAAGCCTGAAGGGCAGCTTGGATAATACTGTCATATTGGGGTTGAAAAACATCAATAACTCTTGCCTCTTCACGATTGGTTCCCAGTAAACCGACTGTTTGTCCATGCTCAACAACTAAGACTTTCCCTTCAGGATTTTTAATTCTTAATTCTCGTAAAGAACCGTTTTGATAGATGCCACAAGTATAGTGGCGTTGATTGTAATTAAAAGTGGTTCTGAGTGGAATAGGTAGTGAGGCAAAGAACAAGTGTGACTGAGTGGGAAGTCTCGCACCTAATAATTCTAACTCGATAGTGGTATTGCCATTAAAGTGATTTTCTCGCAGTTTGTAGGCAATATCCACTCGCGACGGTAGGGGAAAATAGTCGCACCAACGCCAGGCGATCGCCTTAATTTTGTAAAGCTGATTATCGATAGTTTGCGTACATGTCAGTTTGAGGTGAACCTTACCGACAATTTGCTGTTCAACTATTTGGACATCAGGTGTCCAGAACACGGGATCAGGGTTATCGATACCGCAGGGTTCCAAGACGTTAAGCTGTTGATAAAGCTCATTATTGATTTGATTCAGGTTTATTTGGGTATCAATTTTAAGAAGTGGTTTGAGGTGCTGGAGTTCAAGGTACTTGTTGGCAAACTGACTCAGGCGCGATCGCAGCGCTGCTAAGTTTTCTGTTGGGAAAGAAAAACCACCTGCTGCTTTATGTCCGCCAAATTTGCCCAGTAAGTCCTGACAATATTCCAAAGCTTCAAACACATGAAACTCTGGAATTCCTCGCGCTGACCCGCGAATGTCTTTGGCAAAGGATGTAGCAGATGCTTGATCTGTAAGTACCACAGTTGTCATATCATCCGTTGCTTCGTAAGTACCGATGAACACTGGGACACCGTAGCGTTCCACCAAGCGAGAGGCGACGATACCAATAACGCCATGATGCCAATTCGGTTGTATAACGACCAAGACACGATCTTGCTGTAGAGAAGTTGCATACAAACTCTCTACAATTGCGATCGCCTCTCGTTCAATTTGCGTACACATTTCTTGGCGCTGTCGGTTAATTGCTTCGCACTGCTTCGCCCTTTCCCGCGCTATCCCCATATCATCTGTAGTTAGCAATTCAATCACAATCTGGGGGTCAGCAAGACGACCAATAGCATTAATTCGCGGACCTAGGCGAAATCCGATATCCTCAGGCTTCAATGATTTTGGATTTTTGGGTGGGGGCGGGGTTACTCCGCCCGTACAGGAGGATGTTGCTCCCCATCCTCCCTCTCTCCCCTGCACCCCAGACTCCTGAATTAATGCTTGCACCCCAGCTAACTTGGATTTGGGTAATTGCTGTAAACCGCGTTTCACCCAACGGCGGTTCACACCGATCAAGGGAGCTAAATCTGCGATAGTTCCTAGTGTAAACAGTTCCAGCATCGGACTTAAGATGCCTTGAGTCTGTCCCATTTGTTTTGCAAGGGATACTGCTACAATGTAAGCAACGCCAACCCCAGCAACACCTCGGTAAGGTGAGGATTCGCGGATGAGTTTGGGGTTGAGAATGGCGTTAGCGGGTGGTAATTGCTGAGGGATGTCGTGGTGATCGGTGACAATGACTTTTAGACCGAGTTCTCTTGCTCTAGCAATTGGTTCAAATGCTGAAATACCGTTATCTACAGTCAGAATCAGTCCTACGCCTTTGCTGTGGTATTCTTCCACAATGCGTTTATTAATGCCATAGCCTTCGTGCATCCGACTGGGGATGGCGTAATCTACTTGAGCACCTAACCAACGGAGACTGCGCAACAGTAAAGCAGTGCTTGTCATCCCGTCGGCATCATAGTCACCGCAGATGACAATTTTTTCATGTCCTACGATCGCATTTTGTAATAACTCTAAGCTGATTACCAAATCGGGAAATTCTTCTAGGGGCGAAGGCAAAACTAGAGACTCTGGATTTAGGAATGTTTGCGCTTCTTCTAGGGTTTCAATACCACGATTTATCAGTAGTTGGCTGATTACAGCCGACAAATTCATCGCTGACGCCAACTTTTGCTTAATTGGTGTTTTCTGTGGGTAAATCTGCCACCGTTGGTTAGGCAATTGCTGACGGCGACGCGGAAATTCAGGTGTTGGTTGCTCTAGCACAGGGTATAAATTATGAATTA
>CAZZXJ010000644.1:0-3894 GCA_964657905.1 uncultured Stigonema sp. | reverse complement strand
AAAAGGTCCCTGAAGCGAAACTCCCACTTTGGCATCTGCTATCTGAACTTTACATCCCTTACCTCGGAAGTGATTTTTTAGTGCGGATGCAAGGTTGAGGGCAATATCGTTGTGAGGGATAGTCCCCCCTGTCATGGCAAAAACTTCCCCGTTAATATATTCATACTTAAAGGGTTGTTGTTCCTCCCATTGTATATACTCTTGGGGAGTCATTAATTGATGTTGGCGTTGAGCAATCATTTGAAATGTTTCCTTCTAAAATTGTGTTCGTCTTTTTGTGAAAAGTTTGTGTTATAGCGTAATAGTTAGAGTTCGCTCTAAGTACTGCATTTCATAAATTTGTATCATAAAAAAAAGCTTGTAGTTGTTAAGAGCGATCTTAGCAACTACGAACATAACGCTATGAATTTATGCAATTTTGTTCTAAGTCTAGTACAGGTCGGCGCAAATAAGCTGAGCATATGCAATCTTATTAAAAGCCTTATTTTCTTGGCTTTTGAATGAGTGACTTTTGACGAACGCCTTGCGGTACTAGGCTTTTTTTAATATTTTATGATTCGTAAGAAACGCGGTTTTTGAAGCTGGTGCAAGATGTCAGATTACCTATTTTCTTTACTTCTTTCTTGGGTGACATCTTGCACCTCGCTTGTGGAAGGGGTAGGTGGGCAGTGCCCACCCTACGATCGGCATAGGCTTTTTGTTGCTCTGATTTTCGCAACAAGAGAGTGGTGCAAGATATGAGTTGGCGTCCTTTTAGAACTCAAGATACAGAGGCTACAAACAATAAACCACTCTCGCCCTGATAGCTATTGTTAACAGCAACCCAGTTACTGGCAATGGGCATTCGCCAACCACTACCAAAGGCGCGATCAGTGATTTTCAATCCGGGAGGTGCTTGTCGCCGCTTAAATTCTGCACGCGCCACCATTTGAATAACTCGGTCGACAACTACTGGATCGTGACCTGCTGCGACAATTTGTGCTGCTGATTGATAATTGTGAATGAGGCGTTGCAAGATATCGTCCAATATATCGTATGCTGGCAATGAGTCTTGATCAACTTGACCTGGTTTGAGTTCAGCGCTTGGTGCTTTGCTAATGACATTTTGCGGGATAATTTCCGTACGTAGGGGCGGGGTTCCCCCGCCCGCAGTCGGGGCACCCATAAAGTACCGATGATTATTCAACCAACGGCATAGAGAATAAACACGGGTTTTGGGAACATCAGCAATCACTGCTAAACCGCCATTCATATCACCGTAAAGGGTGCAGTAACCGACAGCCATTTCTGACTTATTGCCAGTAGACAGGAGGAGATTGCCGAATTTGTTGGAGATCGCCATCAATAAATTCCCCCTGATTCGGGATTGAAGATTTTCCTCCGCCAGTCCAAACTCTGTCCCTGCAAACAACTCGGCTAACGTTTTGTCATAGCCTTGCATTAACTCCCCTATGGGTAAGGTAGTCGTTTTGATACCAAGATTTTCCGCCAACGCTAAAGCATCACTGATAGAATGCTCAGAACTGTGGGGACTCGGCATGAGGACACCGAAGACATTTTCTTTACCTAACGCTGCCGTGGCGATCGCCGCCACCAATGAAGAATCGACTCCACCACTCAAACCCAGTACTACTTTAGAAAAGCCACACTTACGGGTGTAATCTCGCAATCCCAAAACCAAAGCGTGCCAAATTTCCTCATCATCTGAATCAAATTTTGCTACGACAGAACTCATAGCCAAATCCTGCTGCACTTCGTCAAATTCAACGAAGCGCAAATCTGTTTCAAAAGCTCTTAGGCGACACACTATTTCACCCTGACGATTTAAGGCAAAACTACCGCCGTCAAAAATTAAGTCATCATTTCCCCCTACCTGGTTAGCATAGATAATCGGTTGCCCAAACCGCACCGCACTATGCCTCAGCATTGTTTCTCGAAACTGCGGCTTGCTGAAACTGTAGGGCGAAGCCGACAAATTAACAGTCAAATCTACACCCAGAATTGCTAAGTCAGCAATAGGATTAGTAGCGTAATTAAGTTTGCCCCAAAACTCCTCATCGTTCCATAAATCTTCACAAATAGTAACACCAATATTCAGATTATCTAGAGTAAAATAATTAGCTTGCAAGCCTGGTTCAAAATAGCGGTTTTCATCAAACACATCATAGGTAGGCAAAAGCCGCTTGTGAAAAACTCGCTGTACAGATCCTTGCTCTAGCAAAGCAATGCTATTAAATAAAGGTTTACCACCACTCACATGCCCCTTTAAATTCTCCTCAACTGTTCCCACCAAAACAGCTAATTTTGGTGGCAAATTTCTTGCCAATTGTCGTAAAGTTATGTCCATAGCTTGCACAAAACCGGGATTTAGCAATAAATCCCGTGGTGGATAGCCACATAAAGAAAGTTCTGGCGTCAATAACAAACGCGCACCCTTTGCTACTGCCTGATGTGCGGCATCCAGAATTTTTTGAGCATTTTTGGGCAAATCACCAATTGTGGGATTTAGTTGAGCGATCGCAATCTTCATCTTAAAAATTTTATATTTTGGATTTTGGATTGGGAGTCAAGCACACGTTAAATAAAAACCAAAGGTTTATCTTTCAACGGAGCAAAAGCCTCCGCATCAAACCGATATAAACTAGCTGGACGACCAGCACCTCGCGACACCTTAATTCCGGTATCACACAAAAAACCTAACTTTAAGAGACGCGCTCTAAAATTAGAATAATCAGCAAAATTTTCTCCTAAAACCGTAGTGTACAGTTGGTATAAATCATTTAATGTAAACCTTTCTGGCAGCACTTCAAAAGCCACTGGACTATACTCCAATTTCCAACGCAAACGCCTGTGCCCATATGCAAGAATTTCATTATGGTCAAAAGCTAATTGCGGCACATGCTTGACCGGATACCAAGCTATTCCCGTTACTTTATCAGCAATTAATTCTGCTTCCTCAAACCGCACAAGGGCAAAGTAACTAACCGATAGATAACGCACACCATAACTATCAGTTGCTTCTCGGGGATCTCGATCAGGGCCGCCAAAAGTATACAATTGCTCCAAATACAGATTTTTCACGCGAATTTTCTCTGCCATGATGCGATAAGCGCCATCTTCTAGCGACTCCCCTTGACGCACTAAAGTACCAGGAAGGCTCCAATAATTTAAAAATGGTTCCTGCTGTCGCATGACTAATAGAACTAGCAGCCGATTCTGCGTGGTATCCACAGAAAAAATTACATTATCAACACCAACCTTGAAATCAGCTAAAGGTTGTTGATTTAGCAAATCTGTAATCTTTCTTTGGTTGAGTTCTGGCATTTGTACAAATGCTCTCTATAAATATAGGCAACTACAGGGGGCGTTAAAGCATCGGGATCACCATTTTCACGATACGCTGTGGAAGAAACTTCAGTACCGATGAAGTTGGCGATCGCAATCTTCCCGGACAACATGCGTACAGACTCTAAACTAAACTCATCTATTGCATATCCCGGTCGCGGCACCACCAGTAATTGCACTTGCTGCAACAAATCTTCAAAACCATACCAACGCGGTAACTGAGTGAGCAAATCTGAACCGATTACCAACGTTAACTCAGCATCATTTCCCCAATACACTTTCGCTTTCTCCACCGTTTCCAGTGTTCTCATCGCACTCAATTCCTGTTCCAAACCAACATTTTGCCGTAGCGAATCTAGATCCGCAATCAACAATCGCAGCATTGCCACCCGATGTTCCAAAGGCGTTTGATGTGACTTAAAAGGATTATCCGCCGCCCAAACCGCCACCCAATCATAACGTTCAGACAACCCCCTGATAATCCCTTGATGCCCAGCCGTCGGCGGATCAGCACTCGTACCAAACAAAGCAACTTTCATAATTTGTTAG
>CAZZXJ010000643.1:0-3900 GCA_964657905.1 uncultured Stigonema sp. | reverse complement strand
TTTGAAAGCTCTAATGGCTTGACTTCTGCCAAAGGTTAGACTTTGCCTAAGATACTCATTAAGTAGTAGGCTTTTCGCATAATTATTCTAAGTACTACGTTTCATAAATTCGTATCAGAAAAAAAGGCTTGTAATTGCGCTGTCTTCGCGCGAGCGCGCAACTACGAACATAACGGTATGAATTTGTGCAATTCTGTATTTAGATGTTTTCTAACTGCTGCCAGCTAATATTGTTTAACTATAATCTCCCCAAAATGCCACTATCGCAAGCATCTGCATCGCCGTAGAGGGCTAGACCCCTTCGACAGATCATCGATACTTACCTACAGTTGTGCTGTCACAAGACATTGATGCTTTTATACCAGCGCTAGTTTTTACGGAAGCGTATTCACTGGCGCTTTTATTGATGCAGCATGCCAAAGCACGATCGCCCAAGTCAGCCTAAAGCTTTCTTTTAGATAATCAATAACTTTATTTTATTAATAAAATAACTAAGAATATTTGTTTTTATCGGTTCTGCTAGCTAAAGTGAAATTAGCTAGAAAGCTAATGGCTGAGCAAAAACTAACAGACAAAGAGGTGTATCATGGCTGACTGCAATCAAGTAGACAAAAACAACTTCCTCTACGATCACTATCAATACCAGGGGAAATTCAAACCAGAAAACCTTGTATTCAATGCCAACCTTCAGGAATTTTCTCAACGGATCGGCTATATTTGCACTCTAGAGACTAGGGGTAAACTTTCTCCCCAAGAGTCCTACGAGCAAATCGAGGCTCTCTGGGAGCAGTTAACCAAGAGCTTCACGGCACTAGGGATTGGAAAAGAGGTAACCAATGATTGTTGACATCTGCATGACAGACAGGGGTATTGATGGAGAAGAGAAGGTGATCTGACCGAAAGTAACCTATGTAGCTTGGGATCTCGTAAAAGAGCTACAAGAGGACAAGTTACAGATCTCAAGGAATTTTGATACCACAATAACTGGTTGTATAACCTGCCAATTCCTTCCTCACTGAATGGGCAAAGACTTAGAAAGCAGCTTAACCAGAAAATCTCTTATAACCAGCCATCCATAAAGTGGACATATTTAGAAGTCCTCTTTTTGAGTACTGTCAACAGCTGGTAGAGCAAGCAAAGTAGATTTGTCAATCAATGAATATGATGCACAACTGCCAAGTTGTGCGAGTCGAAAAAGGAAACATCGTAGATCAAGTCAAGTTTGTTACCCAAATCTTTAGTGTCGCGGTATAACCACACCAGATTGATCATAATTGCTCCAAACCTAAAATAGGTAAATCATACTCGACGAAACCATAGGTTAATAGTAAAATTAATGATCTTAAATAAGAAATGCCCCAGTTTGCGCTGGGGCTTAGTTACTTAAACGTTTCCTAAGTGACTCTAGTGATCAACTATACCATTAGGAAAGTGGGAATCTTACTCAGTAACTTTTGTAGGATAAATCACCCCAAGACAGGGGTGATTTTTTTATTAGACCTGCCTCTGCGTGACTTAGTAACGGTTACGGAAGCTGTTATTTCCCCGATTACTATCAAATGAACCTCTTTCTTCCCTTGGTCTTGCCTTATTTACTTTTAGGTCACGACCCATCCACTCAGCACCATTAAGAGCATCAATGACAGCGGTTTCTTCAGCTTCCGTACTCATTTCTACAAAACCAAAGCCACGTAACTGACCTGTTTCACGGTCAGTTGGTAGCTTAATCTGCTTTACAGTACCATATTCGGCAAAAACAGCTTGAAGATTATCTTCTGTAGCCTCGTAAGAGAGATTGCCTACATAAACTGACATAAATTGTCTCCCAAATCATAAGAGTGTAGAGATTTAGATTTCGGAGAGAAGCCTGTCAATACCAAAAGGGAGAAACCTGTCAATACTAAAAACAAACACGGTCACCGAATTAATTCTCACTTTCTAGGATAACACAGCCTTTGCGATCGCCTTCTTATTTTACGCTATCGTCAAAGCCATGCAAAGGGCGTGATACAACTAAGTAGAATTTCTTACGCTATAAAAAGAATATGGGAATTCTTAAAAAACGTAACGCTCTGCGTCAATCAATGGCGGTATTCCGCTACAGTGGGCGAGCCATCGGCTTGGTGTGGACTACTAGCCGCTCTCTTACCATTTTCTTGGGTACTCTCACTTTAGTGGCTGGTCTTTTACCAGCTGCTGTAGCTTACATCGGCAAGTTAATTGTTGATGCCGTTGTTGCTGCTTCTCAAATTAATTCACATAACAATGATTTTGTCAATAGCTATCATCCGCTGCTGTATGTAGGATTAGAGGCGATCGCTATAGTCTTACTAGCAGGTAGTCAGCGCTTCCTTACCGTTTGCCAGTCACTATTGCGAGTGCTACTCGGTCAGCGGGTGAACGTTCTCATCCTGGAAAAAGCCTTAAAGTTGGAACTTACCCAGTTTGAGGATTCAGAGTTTTACGACAAATTGACCAATGCACGGCGAGAAGCATCCACTCGTCCCCTTTCACTGGTAAACCGTACCTTTGGTTTGGTGCAAAGCGCCTTGTCACTCGTAACTTATGGCGTTTTGCTAGTGAAATTCTCAGCTTTGGCAGTGTTCATACTGATTCTAGCTGCTATGCCTGCATTCTTTGCCGAAACGAAATTTGCGGGGGAAGCCTTTCGCCTGTTTAGCTGGCGATCGCCAGAAACCCGTCAGCAAATTTACTTGGAAACCCTGCTTGCTAGAGAAGACTATGCCAAGGAAGTCAAACTCTACCAGCTGGGGGAAATGTTGCTAGAACGTTACCACGATCTGTTCAATAGACTTTATGGCGAAGACCGTGATTTAACGCTGCGGCGGGGGTTATGGGGATATCTCCTAAGTTTGCTTAGTACCGCTGCCTTTTACCTAGCATATGCTTGGATTGTGGTGGAAACCGTTGCGGGTAGAATTTCCTTGGGAGACATGACAATGTATCTGATTGTATTCCGCCAAGGGCAAAATACGTTTGCTGGTGCTCTCACTTCTATTGGGGGTATGTATGAAGACAATCTATATCTTTCTACTCTCTACGACTTCCTAGAAGAGGAAGTACCAAAACCAAAAGGTAAAGCAACCATTGGTTTAAATCCCAAAGACGGAATTCGGTTTGAGAACGTATCATTTACCTATCCCGGAAGTTCGCCACCTACATTAAAAAATATTTCGCTACACCTCAAACCAGGAGAGAAGCTAGCAATTGTTGGTGAGAATGGTTCTGGCAAGACTACTTTAATCAAATTGCTGACGCGACTTTACACCCCAGACTCCGGACGTATCTTACTAGATGGCTTGGATTTGCAGGAATGGGATATTGATGTATTGCGGCGACGCATCGGCGTGATTTTCCAGAACTTTGTCCACTACCAGTTCACCGTTGGTGAAAATATTGGTGTGGGCGATGTGGATCGCATGGAAGACAAAACCCGGTGGGAAATTGCGGCACAAAAAGGAATGGCGCAACCTTTTATTGAACATTTGCCCGCAGGTTTTCAGACTCAGCTTGGTAAATGGTTCAAGGGGGGACAGGAACTTTCTGGCGGTCAATGGCAGAAAATCGCTCTTGCCCGTGCTTTTATGCGAGTAGATGCCGATATCCTGGTTTTAGATGAACCGACATCAGCCATGGATCCTCAAGCTGAGTTTGAGATTTTTAATCACTTTCGCACCCTTACCCAAAATCAGATGGTATTTCTCATTTCTCACCGCTTCTCCACGGTACGGATGGCTAACAAAATTGCAGTTATTGAAGCTGGGGAAGTAGTGGAACAGGGAACCCATAAGGAGTTGTTGCAGGCTGGGGGTCGCTATGCGACACTGTTTTCATTGCAAGCTGCTGGTTACCAATGAATTATGAATTATGAATTATAAG
>CAZZXJ010000642.1:0-3903 GCA_964657905.1 uncultured Stigonema sp. | reverse complement strand
ATACACATGATGCTCAATTTGTATAGTGCGTAAGTCCTAAATGATAAACAAAACATCGTTAATTTATCAAAATTTTTCCCAATACTTACCGCGATTTTTAATAGTTATTTTATTAGTCTTGGGCATATTTTTTCGCTTCGTGAATCTTGACAGAAAAATTTACTGGTTTGATGAAACATATACATTATTACGAGTTTCTGGATATACTGAAGCCGAAATGCTTCAGCAAGTATTCAATGGTGATTTAATTAAAGTTGAGGATCTACAAAAATTTCGGCAAATTAATCCTGAAAAGTCAGTAATAAATACCATCAATTCTTTAGCGTTAGAAGATGTACAGCATCCACCACTGTATTACATACTAGCTCGCTTTGGGATGCAATTATTTGGTAATTCTATGGCGGCAACAAGAGGTGTATCTGCCCTAATTAGCTTGTTTGCTCTTCCTTGTGTTTACTGGCTTTGTCTTGAACTATTTGAATTCCCGCTAACTGGATGGTTAGCTGTTACACTGATATGTGTATCGCCATTTCATCTTGCGTTTGCTCAGGAAGCAAGAGAGTATTCGTTGTGGACAGTGACCATCATACTATCTAGTGCATCATTGCTGCGATCGCTCCGATTTCACAATACATTGAATTGGTCAATTTATGCTGGAACTATGGCATTAAGCTACTATGCATTGCCATTATCTTTTTTGGTAGCAGTTGGTCATGGAATATATGTATTTGTCATCGGAAAATTCAGATGGAATAAAACGTTAAAGTCTTATATATTTGCATCTATTGCAGGTATACTAGCTTTTGCACCTTGGCTGTGGGTGATTGTGAGCAGAATATCTACTTTATCTAACACAACAGCTTGGGTGAAAGAGCCAATAAAATTCACAGATTTAGTGGCAACGTGGATGCGTAATCTCAGCTATGTTTTCTCTGACATCCAATACCGTTATGAAAAATTAGAATATTTCACCCCTATTTTTTTGATTCTTGTTGCCTATGCAATTTATTATCTATGTCGTTACAGTCATAAAAGAACTTGGTTGTTTGTCATGTTACTAATTGGGCTGACATCCCTAACCATGATATTACCAGATTTAATTTTGGGCGGAAAACGCTCTACTATTAGTAGGTATTTAATACCCTCTTATCTAGGGATTGAACTGGCTGTTGTTTATTTTTTTGGAACTAAAATTACCTCAATTTCTATTCCAGTCAAATTTCAGAATGTATGGCGAATAATAATAATGGTTCTGATTACTTTGGGTATTCTATCCTGTGCAGTTAGTTCCAGCGCTCAGGTATGGTGGCTCAAGTCTAAAAACGTCCATGCCCTCTCAGTAGCTCAATTTGTTAGCCAAGCTACAAAACCAATAATAATTAGTGATGCGGATGCTGCTAATGTGCTATCTCTCAGCTATTTGTTGGAACCAAAGGTGCAGCTTAAAATACAGTCTAGTTGCTACACCTCATGTCGTCAAAATTCCCCTCAGGCTGCTGCAACTAAACTTACTAATATTCCTGATGGGTTCACGGATGTGTTTTTGTATAAGCCTTCGGAATCTCTACAATCAGGGCTGAGTAATGAGTACAGTATCGAGCCTATCCCCCACACGAGCAATACACTTTGGCAGTTAAAGACGAGAAGAGTGTCTACGCCGGAGGCGTCGGAGCACTGAAAATGCAAGCGGAAGCGGGCAAGCCCAATGCCAAAATTAATTCAAACAAAGCACACCTGCGATTAGATTGATAGAGTTGAAATGAGAATGCTCACAAGATGCAAATTACAGTGAGGGTTGTTGCAAAATGACTACTAAAGAATTGTTAATTCAAGAAATCGAGTCTTTGTCACCCGAGTTGCTAACTGAAGCACTAGATTTTGTTCGCTTCATTAAAGCTAGTCATGTACCTCGGCAGTCAAAAACTGAAACAGAATCGAGTACAAGTACTTTACAGGGTTCAAAAGCTAAAGATCTGCTAGAATTTGCAGGAACCTGGGAGGGAGATGATATTAGAGAATGTCTTGAGCTTGTCCATGATACCCGAATGCCACTGGAATTCTAAATATGTATCTATTTGATACCAATCACTGCTCTTTTTTAATTGAAGGTGAACCAAAAGTTGTCAGTCGCTTTCGAGAGAGTAGTGAAGTTATAATAGCTACCAGTGTTATTGTAGCGGGTGAACTGAGATTTATGGCGCAAAACTCTCAACAGAAAACCGCAAATCTGATTAAAATTCAGGTGTTTCTACAACGGATTGATATCTATTCGATTGATGATGAAACGGCTGAAATTTACGGAGATTTTAAATCGGAAATTATCAGGCAATTCGGTCCGAAAGAAAAGCGTAAACGTCAGACAACTAAATTATCGGAAATTGGTATTAGTGAGAATGACTTGTGGATAGCTGCGACAGCATTACGTCATTCGCTCATTGTTGTTTCATGTGATAGCGATTTTGAGCGGATGCGTCAGATAAGAAAATTCCCGCTAGAAAGTTGGGTTTAATTTATCTAAATTTTACTAGTTTGGTGGGTTATGAAGGGCAAATATCTGCTGACAATTTATAACGATTAAAAAAGGTAACACCTACTATGAGCAACGAGCGATCGCACTCATCACTAATCACTCAAAGGTTCCACCGCCACCATCTTATCAACTTCATCCACCGTCACCCGCGCCAGCCCAAATTGCTCAATTACCCAAGCATTCGTCGTCAGATGCTGAGTAATCTCCGCCACCCAGTACTTACTATTTTGGGATGCCAATGCAGCTGGCAACAGTAACTGATCCGCTAAATGTTCATCTACTGGTGCGCCGGTTTGATGAAACTTCAGCAGTTCCTCACAAGCCATTTGTGCTACTTTGTCCGCTGGCAAACCCAGACGTCCCAAAGCACCAAATCCAGATTCGCTATTCTCATACTCAGCAGTGAGAAATAAACCTGCTCCTGGTGCAATACCCTTTGCTCGTAAAGGCTGTATATTAGGTTTCAATTGGGCTTCACGCAACAAATTCTCAGCACGACTCGCCATCCTTTGGGGAATGTGAGAAGGCAGTTCCGTTACTACTGCTAACCCCCGCACTTGTTGCAAGTCGCCGCGTTCTACCAAGTTTATCCCGCCGAGTTTGCTAACACCATTCATCAACAACTCCACTTCTCCGCCACCTTGAGGATACCACCCCCAAGCATTCAGTTTCGCCTCAACTCCCACACCCATACGGTGCAGCATGGGCAGGTAGACTTGCTCAATGTAAGTCATTGAAGGGCTATGGCTGACATGAGTTCCGCCCCGTAGTGTCACTTGGGAATTACCAGATGCTAGCACTAGAGGCAAGAGGATAGTTTGCAACACCAAAGTAATAGCACCAGCGGAACCGCCTTGGCGTGCTTCGCTGACATCGAATGTATAAGTCCCTGCTTGCACCGAACTACTGGGAATAAACTCCAGCGTCATCGAACCTAAGGCATCCCCCTGTACTTGGGCATGACAAATTGCCGCAGCAGCGCGAACTGCTGTCAGGTGTTGTGCTGCTAGTCCCGGCTTTTGGCGTCCGGCGCGGATGCGATTTATCTGTATGGGTTGACCAGTAATGGCAGCTATACTCAGTGAGGAACGGAGAATTTGCCCGCCTCCCTCTCCATAGGAACCGTCAATGTGAATCATAAGCCATCAGCGGTTCTGTCATAATATGCTCTTACTACTCAATGATAACAATGGTACATGGGCTGGAGATAACTTAGCTGTTATAGGGTACAGAATAGGGATAAAATTGGCTTATGAGCTTGCTTTTATGACAATCATCAAAAATAGAAACAGGCTATCAGTCAATACGGTTCGGATAAGATAATTTACCTATCGATAGACCCTGTAGAGACGTGAAATTTCGCGTCTCTACAC
>CAZZXJ010000641.1:0-3916 GCA_964657905.1 uncultured Stigonema sp. | reverse complement strand
CAAGATTTAGGCAAGATTCCGATGTCGTCAACAGTCATCTATATCCTCAAAAACTAAATAGATTCTGCTTTCATTCTGGTTCGGTGGACGGCACTAGCAGTTTCCCGACATAGCCAAATGTTCTGGTTCTATGTAGAACCGGAACTAGTTTGAAAGAGTGGAAACTCTTCTCCCAAGCACGTTTTGAGTTTATGACTCCTGGTGCGCTGAAATTGCTTGTTCCAGATTAACCCGGTACAAGAGTTAATCCCGAACTGTAAGCGCTTTGTGATCGCTTACAAACTACCTGTGTTGGGGCGCAAATTTTTAGCTGTGATATGGATACTTTAACGAGCTGTACTTGGATGAGTACACTGCTTTACAGAAGATCCTGCCGGCACGCTGTATGAAACACAGTTTTGGTTGGAGGTATTGAGCGGCGTTGTCGTTATAGAACGATAGCTACTAGAAGAACTCTGGCTTGTTTGAGTTGGGGGACTTTGTCTTATTCGTACAATAGTAGTCGAGGAATTTGCAAATGTTGGAATGGGAATAAGAATACTTGCTGATACAACCAAACTGCTAGCAGCAACAATCTTATTTTTCATAGAATTTTTCACAACTTTTACCTTAACTCTTCCTCTTCAGTTTCACCACAAGGCAATGAATGAAACCTCAGCAAAGATGCCCAATTTTTAGCCGCAGATAATCAAGGAATTGAGATCGGTTCATTAAGGCTTACGTATTAGATGTTAAAAATATCACAATGCATGGTAGGCGCATCATATGTTGAATGAGGGGATAATTGTCAGCATCCCGGCTCCATTCAATCAGTTCGCTTCCAATTTCACTTCCTAATTTTATCCAGACCCTATATCTTGAAGACATCATTTTCATTAGTTTCAATCTTTAGTGGTCGCGGGCGTTCTGGTCGCATCATCAGCAGTTAAAAAGCTCGCTGGTGGTGGCGATCGCTAATCTATTGGTTCTAGGATCGAATCCTAGGTCACCCATTCAATAAATCTAGGACTTACGCATTGACAGAAATAGTATTGTATGCAGTGGTAACGGTTGGGCAATGAGCGCTTTCTTTGTTTTGGGTAAACCATAATTTGACCGTAGGGGCGCGGTCTCCGCGCCCTTACCATGTGGTCAATTCTACGAGATGAAACGACCGAATTCCGAGAGAAATAGACCACAGTGGTAACAAGCAGCTTCGCGACTTCGGTTTTGGCTTGCATCCAAAATTTAGCAGCGTCGATCGCGCTCTAAATCGTAAATCACCTTTTCCAAATACCAGTTGTCAGACTCGCCTGGGCGCAATTGCCGCTGTTGTTTGAGTAGGCGTTTGGCTGTGGCCGTGTCACCGCACAGTAAAGTGAGCAGTTTGCTTTGGAGGCGTCTGTTTCCTCGGTCTGTGCGAAAGGATCGAGAAACTTTGCCCTGTGGCTTGTAGTTTGGTTGCTCTCTTCCGGTTCTGCGTGGACCGAATATCTGTCCCCATAAATATTGCAGATAGTGGATCTGTTGAATCAACGCGCCTAGCACAAAGAGTGCAACACCTGCCAGCAAAAGAATATGTAGTAAATGTAGAAGCATAATGAAGAGTGATTGAGTTATCTCACTAACTCAATCCAAGATGCGGGGATTTTCCGGCGATCGACTACGGGAAGTCCCCGCATTTTTGTTGTTGTTTTGACAAATATTTTCTCAGTACTTCAGTTAATGGAAGTTTTCAGTTTTTAGCCAGTAAGCTTAACTCAGTGGCGCAGTACTCGCAGCAAGTACTGTGTCAGGGTGTGCGCATCCACTCCCAATTCAGTCCGCTCTTGGGCTGCTAAAATCCCTGCTTGGGAATGCCACCAAGCAGCAGTTGCGACGAGATCCTCTAGTGGAATATGCTTAGAAGCAGCTTCTGCTAACAATCCACCGAGTAGTCCAGTTAATACATCGCCACTACCACCACGCGCCAAAGCTGGGGTACTTTCAGGATTAATCCAAACGACACCTTGTGGGTTGGAGATCGCCGTCCTCGCCCCCTTTAACAGCACCACTGCTCCACTTTGGGTTGCAGCTTCCCGTACCACCTTCACCCTGTCTGTCTTGGCATCAGGAAGATCGGGAAACAACCGCTGGAATTCACCCGCATGGGGGGTAATTACTGTTTTGGCATGTCGCTTTTGTAACGTGGGGATAGTCCCCATGGAAGCTAAGATATTCAAAGCATCGGCATCGAGAATCAGAGGGCGATCGCTTTCTAAAACGAATTGTACAATCTGGCTGGCATCTTTTGTTAAACCAGGACCGCAGGCGATCGCATTAAATGAACTGATCTCAGTGTTTTCTGGTAATTGGAGTTGAGCGATCGCCCCCGATGGTGTTTCTGGACAACCGATAATCAGTGCTTCTGGCAAATGTGATACCATTATGGGCTTTAGCGACTCTGGCACAGCAACTGAAAGCATGCCGACACCACTGGCTCGCGCTCCCAAACCAGATAAAAGTGCCCCTCCCATATAGCGGCGCGAACCGCAAATCAGCAGTAAATGTCCTTCCTTGTACTTGTGGGTCACAGGTGGACGAGGTAAGGGCAAAGTTGAGAGTGCAGTTTTTTTAGTGATGCGTTTAATACTGGGTGAGTCGCCAAGGAAGGCTTGCACATCAGCTAAGGGAATATTAAAATCAATTAACTCAGCTTTACCAACGTAATCTAACGCTTGATCTTGCAATAAACCAAGCTTCCACAAACCCAAGCAAAATGTGTGCGTAGCACGTATGGCAGTTCCTAATACCTCGCCCGTATCCGTATGCAAACCCGAAGGCAAATCGATACTGACAATCGGTTTATTCCATTCATTGATCTGATTAATTGCAGTTGCTACCGGATCGGTGAGCGGTCTTTCTAAGCCATATCCAAACAAGCCATCAACCAAAAAATCACAATCTGGCAGTTGTTCAACCGATTGATAACATGGAATGCCTAAACCCTGAGCATACTGCAAGTGCTGCGAAGTTAATTCCTTGACCTTGGAGAAAGGACAATAGATCCAAACTTCTGCCCCTTGAAAGTGCAACTCACGAGCAACTACCAAAGCATCACCGCCATTGTGACCGGGACCTACCAGAATCCCTACTTTGGGGAGTGGGGGAGATGAGGGGGATGAGGAGGACAAGGAGGACAAGGAAGCATCCCCCCTCCCTCCCTTGTCTCCCTCATCTCCCCCTAATTTCCAAACAAGGGGTATCGCTTGAATGCGACGGACAATGAGTCCCGCCACCTTTTCCATCAAAGCCGCTACAGGCATTCCTGCTGCAAAGATACGCGCTTCGATATCGTGCATCTGCCGTGCGGTAACAACCACTTGTGAAATTTGTTCTTGCCTGTCCATCAATTTGGTATTTTGGATTTTTAACCGCAGATGGACGCAGATGGACGAGCCAGTGCGTTGGTGAGGCAGCCCTGTTCGCGCAGCGTCTCCCCTTGGGATAAGGAGGGTTTCCCGAAGCTGGGGACTGCCGAAAGGGTTAAGCGCGTTGAAGCACCTGGCGTGCAGATAATTATTTAAACATCATCGGCGTACATCCGCGTTTATCTGCAGTTGCAATTTTAGATTAATCCATGGCTCCAAAATCTAAAATCTCTATCTTCCGTAGTAAACCCTAGCATTACCAAAGCCCTGATTTCGCAAATAGTTATTCCATTGCTCTGCCTCTAATCTTTGAGCAAAAGGTCCAACTGCTACGTGTGACCCTCGAGGATGGTTTCTGGCAATTACACTTGTATTTAGTCCTACACTCTGCCTAATCCGGGATTCAATTTCGGGTAATTCTTCGGACTTAGCCGGAATAGCTACATAATAAGAGGACTTAGACTGATTTCTCCCATAATCTCCTCCGTAAGAAGAATAGAGGCTTCCCTGTCCATTAGAAGAATAGG
>CAZZXJ010000640.1:2348-3926 GCA_964657905.1 uncultured Stigonema sp. | reverse complement strand
GATCGCGTCCCTTACCATGACAAACCTAGGCGCTAAAGAATTAGATCGGGACATCAAAGTATTTTTAGGCTGGAGTAGCCAGCAGCTTATTCAGCAACCCGATCCAAATTTAGCTTGGAGCAAGACGATTGCAGGGTTAGGCGATCGCAGCATAGAGCTAGAGGAGAAAAAAAGCGCCTACAAAGCTGGCACAGATTTTGAAAACATTGCACGCAGCAGCCTAGAGTTTTTAGGATTTAAGGTTGAGAATGCTTACAAAGGTGGCGCGGGAGGCTTAGATTTATTTTGTTCAAAACCTTATCCCCTTGTAGGCGAGTGTAAAGCGGGTAAGTTGATTCCTAGCGGTACTGTTGAGGAATTAATTAAGCTGGGGGGGATGCATCTAGGCGCAGGGCAATTTCTCAATTCAGCTAAGTTAGTAATTGGTCCTGGTACTCCATCTCCAGATATGCTCAAAGCAGCTAAAGAATGGAAAGTAAGTATTATTAATGCTATGACTTTGCAAAAACTTATTGAATTAAAGGCAAAATATCCAGGTGCTATAAACTTAGTTGAATTGAAGCTATATCTAGAACCCGGACAAATTGACTATAGGATTGACGAATATATTCAGAAAGCAGAGAAACAAATTCATCTGCGATCGCACCTCGTCCAGCTTGTCAAGAACTACCTAGAAAACACAGGCTTAGATAATGCAGGAGTTGATGCCTTGCACGGTGTATATTTCGGATCCAAACCACCACAGCCACTAAAAACAGAAGAAATGTACGAAATTCTGATTGAGCTTTCATCACCCTTAACAGGCTACTTGGGACGAATTAAAGGTGAGAATTGGAGAGGCGATCGCTTTTACTTCCTACGCGACTTACCAATTACTCAAACCTAGCTCTCTCCTTACTTCTTTCTTACTTTGGCGTCCTTGGCGCCTTGGCGGTTCGTTTATCTTAAAGCAGATAGAATATTCATCCCAGCGTCAGTATTCCAGCCTGATAATTCACAACCAACGGCAAAATCTTTAGCCACTCTGAACCTAGCAGTACTTCTGTAATTTCATCTCCTACAGAAACAGGAATTTCATACTCCTGTTCATTCAATAGTACCTTACCTAAATAAAGTTCAAAAATACTTTCCCCTTGTGCAGTTTGCAGTTCTTCCTCACGAATAAAATACCAATCAAGAGCATCTAAGTCTTGTTTATTAATAGCCAAAACTCCTGTGAAACCAGTATCTAACATAGCATTCACAGGCAGATTTAATTCATCAGATGTAATCAATTCAATTTCAAAAAATAGCTACCCCTTGCTGCCAAAGTGCCCCTGAATCATATTGTGCCAGTGGCTCCAGTCTCATTCAGGCAAAACATACAGTGAATGGCATTCGGGTGCTTTTGACGTGCTTTCAGGCTTGCCACTTCCTTATCTCCATCAATAAAGTAATCGCCACTATCTGGCTCAATGGCGATATACCAGCCATAGTGTTTCTCAATCCATTCAGGACGCACTCGCTCAAAAATTGCTCGACAACGCTGATGAAACACTTCTCGTTCAGCTTTACGTCTAGCTAGTTCTTCTGGTGGTA
>CAZZXJ010000640.1:0-2248 GCA_964657905.1 uncultured Stigonema sp. | reverse complement strand
ACCAGTGTGGTGGGCATTGCCCACCCTACTAAATTATTTATTGTTCAGGAATAATTTAAGACTGCCATAACATAGCAATATATTTTTTTATGAAAAGTAAATGGCGTTGCTGCTTTTACGAAGTACGCGACTTACCAACTACTGAAACATAGCCTTCTCCTTACTTCTTTCTTACCTCTGTGTTCTCTGCTCAGGAGCGGTTCGTTTTCAAAAAATAGCGGCCCCGACAGGATCTGTTTGATGAGGTTGGAGCGAAAATTCTTCCTTCTCTGGTTGCGACTTCCAATTTAATTTATCACTAGTTCTGCGCTTCACAAATTCTTGAGATAGCGGGGGATATAACCGCATGAGTTCATTGAAAAACTTTTGGCAAACAATTTCATATCGGTTAGATACTAACGGGAACTGTGCCGCAATGTCTAGTAAATATGCTTTAAATTTATTGAGTGTTTCCTGGTGTTGAAATAGTACCTGAGCAGTCGCCAGAGGAAGCAAGTCAACTCCTTTGTGCTCGCAAACAGCTACCACTAGATCAGCTTCTATGAAGTCAATCATTTCTGATAGCCAGTTAAGCATCGGGTCTAGCTCTTTATTGTTGGCGATCGCCTCGGCAATTCCCATGTCAGCAACAATCAACTTAGCCAACCCCTGCTCTCTGTTGAAAAAGTTTATGAAGGCACGCATTGAGGCGTAGAAATCATTAATACTCTTTGTTAAGTCGTTTGGGCTTGGATTCTTCTGAACGCGATCAAAGTGCCGCTTCAATACAGCATTAGTATTACCAATTAACGCAGTAAACTTTTGCTTTGCAGACTTAGGCATCCGCTTGATTTCAGCATTTAATTTAACGTTTTTGGTTTGCACTCTTTTGGGAGATGGGTTTTGCTCGTTCCAACGATTTAGAACAATTTGAATCAATTCCTTGTGAGCCAGAGGCTGAATAGCCAGCACGGAAGCACTTACCTTTTCACTGAAATTACGTAATTGTTCTATGCGTAATTGCTCCTCTTGCGCAATATTTAATAACCTCGTTTGAGCGCCTTTCTTGGCGGATTCGCTACGTTTTTTTGATTTTTCCTGCCATGCCTTAAATTCTGGTGTGCTTTCGATTTCAAGCACGCGCTTCTTGAGGTACAAGCGCACAGGGGAATGACGATTGTGAGAATTGGCAGCTTTTTTGTCTTCTTCGCCCAAGAATTTGGTAATCGCAGTGTCAGTCCACCCGCGCTCTTTCAGGCTGGCTTTACTAAAGTAATCTTGCTGATTTGATGACATTTACTGTTATCCTTTGCTTGCTACAGATATCTAATTTTTGGTGATTATAGCAATGTACCAGTTATAGTATTTATCAATGGGAATGCAGGAATCTCATACTGCTGTTCATCCAATAGCACCTTGCCACAATAGATATAAAATCTTGCTTCTCCCTGTGTAGTTCGCAGAGATTCCTTACTTATATTTTGCACCGCAAATGGGTAGGACTAGCAAGATGCCCATCCTACAAGAAAAATCAATCAGAGTGTGGGGTAAGCTTCCAGCCAACCGCAGCTACACAGGCAAAACCCCGAAGTTCCCTACGGCGGGAAACAAGCTGCAAGGACTTCTCTGTGCCGACGCAGGTTTCAAAACCCTTGATTTTTCAGTCTTCCGCAAAGGCGGTGAGTCCAGCCCCTATGGAGGGAGACCCTCCGTAGGGGACTGGCGTTAGCGTTAGCGAAGCGATCTTCGAGGAACGAGCGTCAGCGGTAGGGAGGAACGAGCGTCACCCGAAGGGACTTTGTTTGTGTAGCCAAGCCAGCGCTGCCGGAGGGTTTCCTTCCGTAGGCGACTGGCGCGCGAATTCCATTCGCTAGGGCTTACAGCTATTTTCAGGTAAATTAATACGGTTCAGTTAAGGGTGATCGGCGAGAATTTTATACTGTGTAGAGACGCGATTAATCGCGTCTCTACATAGGTTGACGGTAGGCAAATTATCTTAACTGAACCGTATTGGTAAATAGACCACATCATCTGGGGCACCGCACTGCCGTGCCTCTACGGCAATCTGTGGTTCAATAAACAGAAAATAGCTGTGTTGACACCAATGGCTTCCAACCCGCCCAGCCTATTGCTGTAAGATGTGAACTTGCCTAAATATTAATAAGGGTGGGCTATTTGCCCACCCCTGATGCCAATTTCTTATAGATTTGGGAACTAGTACAGCGCGACAGAAATAACCAGACAGTTAGAAACAGGTGAAAACAAGCGT
>CAZZXJ010000639.1:0-3934 GCA_964657905.1 uncultured Stigonema sp. | reverse complement strand
TTTGACTTTTGACGAACCCGTTCGCGTAGCGTCTCCGCTACTGAGAAGGGGCTGATTCCCTACCATTCATGCCAATTCTGCGAAGATCGCTCTTTGCAGAATCTTAGTGACTTCTGTTGCCATCCTAGCATCAAGTTCCACAACTTCCCGGTCTAGATTCCTAGGCTTAAGCGCCCTCGCTCCCCTTAAAGCTATACTTAAAGTCAGCAGTTTAGCTGGTCCCAACTTATGTGGAGAATGAACAACAAACTGTACCAACGCGACATAAGCAGCTTCCGTTCTGTGCCTCAAAATTGTTGCCCCATTGCCGAATTTTGAGATAATTACGACAGAATCGAGAGAATTTTGTAAAGCCAACTCTTTGATGGCTAAATCAGTTAAACGTGCTGAATCTGTCCCCATGGCTTTGATGACACTTTCAAGGCTTTTCCAGTTGACACCGGGTAGCCGCGATTCTGCTGAGATATAGTTGTGCCAACCTAGCATTGAAATCACTCTAGTTAAATCATAGGCAGATATAGTATTATCTGTCCAATTAGGATTAGGAGGTTCTGATGGCATCAGGATGACTTTTTCTGTGCTTCGCTCAATCACCTCTGGTTGGTCGATAAACGGCTGATCTCCGTAGTCACCTCGGAAAACCAAGTCTTTATTGCCAGTAATGCTTTTTAGCCAATTCTCTAATTTCAGTTGAGGAGAAAATCTCTTGAACATTTGTGCCAAAGAGTTTGAGGTGGCGATATTTTCTTCATAGCTGACTAAATCTCTGGCTAAATCATAGAAGGAAAATCTCCTTTGAATTCCTTGTTGGTCTACACCTCTAATTTTATAAAAATTAATATCTGCATCAGGTATCTTTGTGTTGAAGAGAGAAACAAGATTAAGTAGGGGAATAATTTTAGTTGCACTCCAGAATTCCTGATTACTTATGGCATTTCTTCCTAACCATTTCGTCTTGAATTCTCCTGCTGAAAAACTGCCAACGCAGATACAAGCTTCTTTTATGTCCTCATGGAGAAAATTTAGACCTTGGTCGTCAATTTTAGGAATTTGCCCGATGGCTGGATAAGGATTAAATGTATGATCATCAGTGCCATTCACCAGATTACCATTGGGTTTATGCCTTAAACGAGTCGGATAATCCTTGATTTGTTCTTTGTAGGGTGAGGTTTGAATACCTTGATACAAGAGTGCTGGTTTGTCTTCAACGCCACCAGCAGCCGCTTTGAGAAATTCATGATAAATTTGCTCTTGGTCAATGTCACTTTTTGATAACACAGGGGTGGTCAGGGGTTGGGGCTGGGAACGGGCGGGAGACTTGGCGTTGACTAGTTGAGGGTGACGCCTGATTCTAAAGCCAACGATTACAAAGACAGTGGCGAGGGTAAGAATGCTTTTCCGTCTTGTCAGTTTCATGACTTTTTGCTGTCTTCTTGACTACCTTGGAGAACCAAACGTACCTTTCATCCTAAGCTTGCTTGAAGTTAGGGTGGGATAAAAGGCACGTTTACTAAAGATATCAGTCTCTAGCTTTAATTAAAAGCTATTAGGGTCATCATCAAGTGCCAGCAAGAAATTAATTAGGTCTGTTTGCTGATTTGCATTAAACCCAGCCTGCTGATCTACGTAGAAGTCATGACCTGTGCCATCAAGGTTGCTACGCACTAAAGCAGGGTAGGCTTGGTTTGCTTTCACAACTAAGGCACGAAGTTGACGATCAACCAAGGCACGTAAGCTGCTAGCAGCATCGGCAGGTAAGCTTTGGCTGAGAGTGCCCGTTAACCCTAACCCACTGGGGTCAACAACATTAAAACTGCCATTGGCGTCAACTTTCAGACTTCCAGCCCGCACTGCCACACCACCATCGTGTAAATATGGTGCACTTAAATACAAACCACGTAAGGAAGTGGTTTTGTAACCGCCATTCGGCAATATACCCTTGGGTAGGGTCGTGGGACTATCGGAAATGCCTTCTGTTGGCACATCTAGCACTTGGGCGTTATCGGGTATGGGAACGGCAGTGTTGAAGGCGTAAAGCTGGGGTGGTACTAGCAAGTCATTCAGTTTCAGGCGAGACCTAGCACGAGCTGAATTAGTACCAATTTCAGCAATCGGATGAATTTTGTTGTCAGTGAAGAAGGGCGCAATGTGACAAGTTGCACAGTTGGCTTCCGCAAACACTCTTGCCCCACGTCTAACAGAACCTGTATTCAACGCTTGCGAGTTTTCAGGAGTGCGATTGGCAGGTGGTACTAAGCTATTTTGGAAAGCAGACATGGCATTGTCAGCAAAGAGGAAAGTCCCACTTGCAATATCATCCGGATTTCCAGTATTCGGGCTGAAAACCAAACCGTTGTATGTAAACAAGCTGGGTCGCAGGTTTGGATAAGTTCCCGTACCAGGGGCAGCAATTTGGTTTTCTAACTCTGCTTGTGTCGCATCCGGTGCAACCTTCCGTAGCCACTCCGAGGGTTTGACTGGATCTCCTTCCGGTAAACGTAGGCTTGGATCGACAGCATTCTGGAGAAATGTACCAATATAAACTTCTGGGTCAATGTTAAGAGTTGCTGCACTCAGTTGATATGCTGCCAACAGATTGGTTTCTGAAGAATGAACAGCGTTGTTAAAAACCCTAACCACACTAGTGTTAGGGGTATTTTTTTTGCGTTTCATACTATCGGATACAATCAAATGTGTGTAGTTAGGCATAGCACACAAGTACGTAAGTAGATCAAAATTGGAAATATTATTTAATTTTGTTAAGAATAGTTAAATTTTATGAAGAAAAAATGGGCAGTTGAAACCGTAGCTACACAGACCAAACCCTTGATTTTCCAGTCTTCCGCGCAGGCGCTGAGTCCAGCCTTGTTCGCGCAGCGTCTCCGCTACTGACAAAGGCAAGACTGCTAACTGATTTATCTTAAGGCTGCTTACTGGGTAGATTATCAGGATCGATGCCAAGCGAACGTAAATATTGCGCTAACTGTTCTGCCCGTTGCCGTTCCTGTTGTGCCAGGATACGTTCCTGTTGTGCCAGAATACGTTCCTGTTGTGCCTGTTCTTCTGCCATCAAATAGCGATCGCCCTGTTGGTCATACCAAGACAATAGCTGCTGTGGAATACCACCAATCACAGCTTGGTATCGTCCAATGCCCAAACCTACTTCTGGCATCCAGTAGGGTTCACCAATTTGTAACTGATAGGTTCGGTTGACTAATTTGTAAACTTCAAACGGTTGATGCCTATCCCGCAGCCAATATTCTGGATTGTAAATCACATAGTACAACACACCGAGGTTGGCGTAGATACCCTGCTTTTCCTCGTATTCACCCCCTGGTGTTTGGGATACCATCTCCAACGTCAGCATGGGAACCACTTGATTTTCTTCCCAAACTGCGTAACTTTTGCGAGATTTTCCGCCTTTTTTGCGTTCCACTCCCAAACTTAAAAAGCCATCTGGCACCACAGGTACTCTAGGATTGACTCCTGTGGTGTGATACACTGCCATATCTACGCCGAAGAACCAATCCATCCGAGAGGCCCAGATCAAGTTCAGCAAGAACAGTAAAACGTTCGGCAGAAAATTTTGGTCTTCATTATCCACAGGCGTATCGTCTGAACATGGTAGTTCGTTAGTGGTGGGCAACACTTGTTTGATCTCGGGTGACAGCATAACTGTTGTCTCGGTGGCGTTCAGTTCTTTTATTGTAGTTGAGTGACCTTCAACGGCTATTCACATCTTACATCTACCCAACAAATCCCCCTGAACTAAAGTTCTGGATCATAGCTCAAGTTAGTTACAGCAATTTTCACCTTTATTAGACTACAGTCGTAGGGGCGCGGCGGCAAGAGCGCCCTTACAAACGGTGTGGTTCATTTATGTGAAAACTGCTGTACAACTGACTTGAGCATCATGTGTATAACGCAATTCGGT
>CAZZXJ010000638.1:0-3938 GCA_964657905.1 uncultured Stigonema sp. | reverse complement strand
CATTTAGGTCTTACAAACGTCTAAGAGATTTGTTTTTTAAGGGTCAGTTAGACCAAAAACCAAAACCCCCTAACTATCGGGAGTCAGGAGGACTTTTCAAGGTTGCCTATCCTAACGTAGGTGCTGGTAAACCAACTTTAACGAAAGACGGTTTAATACGTTTTCCTCTAGGATTAACAATTAACCGATGGTTTAAAGTTAAAGAATTTTTCTTGCCACTCCCGATCAACCTTGACTTCAAAAAAGTTAAAGAATTCACAATTTTTCCGAAAAACGGCGAGTTTTACCTTGAGTGTAGCTACGAGACTGAGAAGGTATCAGTCGAATTAGATATCAACCAAGCATTGTCAATTGATTTGGGAACTTCAACTAATCTCATGGCTTGTGTTGATACGCTAGGTAACTCGTTCTTGGTTGATTCCAAGCACGCGAAGTCGATGAACCAGCTATACAACAAACGTGTAGCTAATTACAAAGAAGGCAAGACTCAAAAGTATTGGGATGGATTTTTAGATACCATCACTCGTAAGCGTAACCATCAAATGCGTGACATGGTTAACAAGGCTGCACGAGTAGCCGTTAAACATTGCCTAACTCATGGGATTGGAACGATTGTTGTAGGGTGGAACATAGGCATTAAAGACGGTGCTGACATGGGCAAACAGAACAATCAACAGTTTGTTCAGATGCCATTAGCACGATTGAAGGAACGCATTAAACAACTGTGTGAAATTTACGGTATTCGTTACGTTGAAACGGAAGAAGCTAACACTTCAGCCGCCTCGTATTTAGACGGTGACTCCCTACCCGAACACGGTAAAAAGCCTGTCGGTTGGAAAGCGTCTGGCAAGAGGGCAAAGCGTGGTTTGTACTGTACAAAAGATGGCAGTTTAGTGAACGCTGACCTCAACGGAGCAGCGAACATTTTGAAAAAGGTAGCCAGAAACCTAGGCATAGACTTAGGCAAACTGTGTAGGCGGTGTTTGACCACCGCAGCAAGAATAAGACTCTGGCAAGGCACTAAAAAAAGTGTCCAACGCCGAGTGTAATTCTTTCTTCAGAATCTCCTCGCATGACGGCAGGAGAGAGTCAAGAGGACAATCCCATTGGACCACGAGTCACTCCAATCTGATTTTGCAGTTTCAACTCTCGCCACAGTTGGGAGCCTGTAATCTCCCCTTGCAGCAGTTGACGGTACCGATGTATCGTTTGAGTCACTTGTTCAGGCGTTTCGTTGACAAACTCAATGCGGAAGTGCTGCACTCCCAATTCTACCAGACGTTGGACGTATTGTGCTCCGGTTTGTGCTATGCCGTTAAATACAGTGTTGCGACAGCCTGTATCTGCTTGGAGTACATGTTCTGTGCCGACGCGATCGCGCAATTTCACCTCATACTTCTCACAGGGTCGTCCACAGTTAGTGTAGTCCGTCCCCGTAGATAGAAAGGCACAGAATACACAATGTTCCATATGGAACATAGGCATATGCTGATGGATCGTAATCTCAAACCAGTGAGGCGGGCAACTCGTGAGCAGGTCTTCCAGTTGGGCAATGTTCAGGTCGTAAGACGCTGTGACCCGTTCTAGTCCAAAGCGATGCTTAAAGTAGTCTGCTGTCAAAGGATTAGCAACGTTGAGAGAGAAATCCCCAATACAACGGTCTTGTGCAAAAAACTGCAGGTGGTCATAGTTCCGTATCAGATAGCCATCTGCTTCGCAAGAGCGCACTTGCTGCAAAATCCAGTTTTCCCCAGGTTTCGTAATCCGGGGTGGTGCTACCCAGATAGTGGGGAAGAGATGTTCCGGCGGAACGTCTGTACGTCCGGGGGGATTGTTCTGTCTACTTTCTTGGCGCACTAACTGTACGGCTTCCCTGTAGGAGCCAGGATCTTCAAATTCACAGTAGAGGGTTTTGATTCCCGATTGAAGTGCGGCTTGTAGTTGCTCTAAATTTCGCACCAGCACGATGACGGATGGTCCTCTTGTAGGGGCGGGGTTCCCCCGCCCATACACAAGCAGGTCTGACAAACAAGCCTCTGACTCTAATTCCCAACGCCTGGGCGATCGCCGCAATTCTTCTAATTGCGCTACAATATCCCGCCGCATACGGTTCATCTCACTTACGGGTAGCATGAGTGCAGCGTTGAGGTGATTAGTAAGCGACCCTAAACAGAAGGGAGTGTTGCCAAGACGACCAAACTGTTCCTCTAAACGCTCTGTAGTCAGAGGTTTGGTATGTGCCTCCACAAGGGAGATTGCGGACTCCACTTGGACAATATTACCGAGTTGGTCGCGGGCGATCGCCATCAGTGTTTGACCGACTTCTCCATAAACCTCAAAGTGAATGAGACGCTGAAATTGGGGGTTCTCCCCAGCAAAACTCTGACGCAGTTGCCGATCCAGTTCTGGGTCACTGGTTTTCCAAATTTGATCCCCCACATGCACCCGATGCAGGTTCAGATCGCGCCGACCAAAAGTCAGCACCGCCTCTTGACTCCTATGTTCCACCGAATAAACCCGACCGCCTTCTTCCCTTGCTTCCGGATGACCGCAGTCAAAAACAATACCATCTCCCGGCTTGACACTTGCTCGCAACCGTACCGTTATCTGCTCATTGCGAATCCGGGTAACTTCCCCCAAGTAAACTCCGCGCTTTTTGCCGAAGCGAGCATGAACCAGTTCCTGATTATTAATCCCACCAAACCAGCCCGTGTAGAGTCCGCGAGAAAAAGCCATCTCTAGGTTGTAGCGTTCTTGACGAACCCCACCCCCTGAAATTCGGGGGGAGTTTAGCCCTGCTTTTGAAGGGGGGTTAGTTCCGATCTCCGCCATTACCCGTTCCAGAACCTCTCGATATACACGAGTAACATTTGCGACATACTCCGGAGTTTTCAAGCGACCTTCTATCTTCAGGCAACTCACCCCAGCTTTTACCAACTCTGGGAGAACCTCTAGCCCCGCCAAATCTTGGGGGCTGAGGAGGTATTTGCGGTTCCCCAAATCCACAACTTCCCCATCGGCAATTAACTCGTAGGGCATGCGGCAAGCTTGGGCACATTCGCCTCGGTTAGCAGAACGTCCCCCTAGTGCCTCACTCGTCAAACACTGACCAGAATATGCTACGCACAGAGCACCGTGTACAAAGACTTCTAGAGGAAGTACAGACGATGCCTGCATCTGGTGTTGAATTTTCTCTATTTCCTTGAGGGAGCATTCGCGGGCGAGGACAACTAGCTGACAGCCAAGGGACTTGGCAAATTCCACCCCAGCAGTACTGGTAATGGTCATTTGGGTGGAGGCATGGATGGGAAAATCTGGTGATAGGTGACGAATGAGACGACAAATCCCTACATCTTGGACAATTACCGCATCCACACCCGCAGCAATAATCGTGCGAAGATACTGCTCTGCCTCTCTCAGTTCTTGCGGAAAAATGAGCGTATTCAGGGTGACATAGCCCTTCACACCCCGATGGTGCAGAAATTCCATCAATTTGGGCAAGTCCGCCTCGGTAAAATTTTGCGCCCGCATTCGCGCGTTGAACCGATCCAAACCGAAGTAGATTGCATCTGCCCCGTTTTCCACAGCAGCTTTGGCACAGTCCCAATTACCTGCTGGGGCTAGCAGTTCTGGTAGTTGAAAGGTGTTGGAAGTGGGTTCTGGGGTGGGTTTGCTAGAGGCTTTCATCGGCGTTGGGGAGAGTTATGTAGCACCATTGCGATTCTATCGTTGTTGGTGAAGGAAGGTGGGCGATCTCTATAGGTCAACCCCTTGGGGGAATTAAAAATTAAAAATTATTAATCCCCACGCATAAATGCAGGGGCTTGAATAATGTTGCTCCGCTTTTTTTGTTTTCCATGTTTAAAAACATTGGCTTTGTATCCTTAATTAAACAATTCAAAATCCTGAACGGAAATTTTTAATTTTTAATTTTTAAT
>CAZZXJ010000637.1:0-3948 GCA_964657905.1 uncultured Stigonema sp. | reverse complement strand
GTTATTAAAGACCCTGGCTGTACAGCAAAACGCACGCTCACAAAAGAAACATCATGTGCATAATCCTCAATTTAAGCGGGGATAAGTAAGTCGGCGGAAATAAACATAACTATATTAATTCGAGTAAAGGGAAAGGTTAAAGGGTAAAGATTTTTCCCTTTAACCTTTCCCCTTTCTCCCTACAAAACTTTACATAATTAGGTTTAATCGCGCCTACTTACTTATAGCGGATTTCAACCGGATGAAGTACACCCACAACGTAGGGGCGAACGACCGTTCGCCCCTAACCGATGTACCTCACTGAATGGCAAACCGCTATATCTGTCGGAACGAGTTCACTTCAATTAGATTTGACGCAGCGGAAGCCAACGTGCAGGGCGGCGCTGACTGGCTCACCCTTACCGCGCGATCCGAGACGATAACGACTGCAATAATGGTCGCTGCACAAAAAAGAGCCGCCGCGCTGTACCCGTTTAGCAACACCAGGTTCATATGGATCGAAGCTGTCTTGTTGGCTTGCTCCTAGGGGATTTTGCTGTGGGCTGATACTGTAGTAGTCTGGTCGATACCAGTCAGCAATCCACTCCCACACGTTGCCCGACATATCATATAAGCCGTAGTTGTTGGCAGGGAATGATGCTACTGGGGAAGTCCCTCTGAAGCCATCTTCTACTTTGTTTGCTTGCGGGAACAGTCCTTGCCAGATGTTAACCTGCCACTGACTGGTTGGTAGCAAATCATTGCCCCAAGGGTAACGCTTACGGTCTAAACCTCCGCGTGAGGCATATTCCCATTCCGCTTCTGTGGGTAGTCGCGAGCCCGCCCACTGACAATAAGCAGCAGCATCATGCCAGTTGACGTGGACAACTGGGTGAGTTTCCTGATTTTCGATACTGCTGTTGTGTCCGTGCGGATGACGCCAGTCGGCTTCTTTAACGAATGTCCACAAGCTTATGCTCTGCTCAACTCCTGCTAGAGGACTGAAGACGAAAGAACCAGCCGGTAAACCGTCGTGAGCCTCTTCGGCATACGTAACATAATTTTTTGCCTGGACAAAGCGAGTAAACTGAGCATTTGTCACCTCAGTTTTATCCATCCAGAAGCCGTCTATTTCTACCTGATGAATAGGTATAGCATCTGAAAATTCGGCGTTTCCCATCCAGAACTTGCCTTTGGGAATCCAAACCATGCCAGATGGTGTTGCCTCTCTTGGCGATATCTGGTTCAGAGCAGAAGCACGAGGAGGATAAGCAACTAAGGTTGAAAGCAAAATTACTACCAATACCAATGCCGTTAATAGACGAATGGCAGAAGTCGGCAAAAGGTTAAGGGGAAAGGGAGAAAGGGGTTGAAAGTATTTAAGCGATCGCATTGCCATTCCTTGATAGGACTGTCATTTGATACTATGAAGTTGGGGCAGGCGATCCCGGAGTATAGGTGACCTGTTTAATTTTGTCTGTGTAGGGAAATACACCGTATTTCTGATAGATATCCCAAGACACTGGGCTACGAGCATCCTTACCAATATCTAATCCTTCGTAGGGAAAACCCGAAAACGTTAGCCCCAACTCCCCGGCTGCTACTTTCTGCCCGTTGACCAAGAGAGTACCAGAGCCTTGACGGTTGCCAGTAGCATTGAAATCAAGCTCAATGTTGAGTTCACCTGGTTGAAGCTTGACTGAACCTTGTTTACTGAACATCATCTCTACATCGTTTAACAATTCCTGCTTCAACCAGCCGGGTTGACCACGTTACTGTCCACAGGCATCTAATTTCGGATGGTTCCCACCCTACTACTTATATGTTCTTCTTGTACTTCAGCTAGATTCTTAGATGCATGTAAATCCCTATCTTCTGTATGTCCACATACAGGATTTGAGCAAACAAATATTCTGTCTCTTAGTTTTAACCCATCATTCTTTTGTTTGCACATCCGACATTGTTTTGAAGAAGGATACCATCTATCTACAATATCCAACTTCGTTCCAAAATTTGGAGCTTTATATTCTAGCTGACGGCGAAACTCATAGAATCCCAAATCACTTACGGCTGAGGATAGCTTGGAATTAGCAATCATCCCGGCAACATTTAAGTCTTCTATGCGTACATGTGCATACTTTTTACATATACTTGTTGTTGATTTATGTAAAAAGTCCTTACGCTTGTTGGCTATTTTCTGATGGCGTTTTGCTAATTTTTTCAAGTATTTTTTAGCATTATTAGAAGCAGGAATACCCTTAATCCTTTCACCAAACTGCTTATTGCGGTTGTGATATTGGAATCTGCCAAGCTTGGTTTTCGCTTCTTTATATGGCTTGGGTGCTTCTAATGTTGTACTATCAGAGATTGTCGCAAAAGTCTTTATGCCAAGGTCAATACCTACAGGTTCTACTACTTCATGCATTATAGGTGGTATACGCTCTGCATCAACACAAAAACTTACGTACCACCCATCAGGTTCTTTTGAAATAGTGAAAGTCTGACTTACATAACTCTCCTTAAGCTTTTCCTGCAAACGGAAAGTACCTAATGTTGGTAATTTAATTTTCTTACCAACAGATACTAGACTTAACCCATTACAATTATATACAGTAAAGCTTGATCCATCTTTTTTACTTTTAAACTTTGGAGCCTTAGATATTCCTTTTCGCCAGCTAATAAATGCTTGTTGCAGATGCTGAAAAGCTGACTGATAAACAGTTGAACTTAAATTTAAAGTCCATTGGTATTCTGGTCGCTTTTTAGTTATGTTCGTAAAGCATTTTTTAATTTCCTTAATTCTCTTAGAGTCCGAGGCTTTAATATCTATGGATTGCCAAAAAAGGTCTAACCCGTAGTTATAAACAAATCGAGAGAAGCCTGCATGTTGCACCATTAAGCTTTCTTCAGACTTATTTAATTTAAGCCGTCTCTTAATTGCAAACATTACATACTTCCTCTCATTTGAGCTATACTCATAGCAACGCAATTTTGAGCATATTTATGGGAAACATTATCCTGAATTTCTCCGGCGTAACCAGGAAAACCAGGGTTTCCTTCGGCAACCCAACCCACACCAGCAGAGTGAGCGTTCAATCCGGTTAGCAAGGCGGCTCTGGTAGGAGAACAAAGCTGATGAGTCGTGAAGTTGCTGAATCGCAATCCATTGGCTGCCAATTTGTCGATGTTTGGCGTATTGATTTCCGAGCCATAAGGACCCAAATCTGAATAGCCCATATCATCGATCAGAAAGACGACGATGTTTGGCGCTCCGGCTGGTGCTGTGGTGGCGACAATGTTGGGTGGATCTGCTGGGTGTTGATTGGGTGGACCTTGTGAGGCTACCTTTGGTAGGGGCCAGTAGGGAGTTGAGTCAGCTAACGTTCTGCCAATTTTGCCTTGAAAACCTGCATAGGCTTGCGTTGTTGAGCCGATCTGTGCTGAAGTGCTATTTACAAAGATGGCAAATACTGTTATAGCTATGAGTAACACCGCGAGCGCAGGCAATCCTAAACGCCTAAGCAGCAGATCGTTTTGCTGCTTTACTCGGTCAATGAAAGGTATCTTGCGTCTTCTGTTCAATGAACTTGTCTCCTAGTAAACACAAAGAGCGTGAATTTCCAACAGAGACAGCCCCAAACCACTATTTACGATCGCCCTTGGCTGGAGTCGCTATGTCCTTCTTGGTTGCAGGTGATTTCTTAATCTGCCAGATGAAGACTGACAACTTGCTTCAACAGACATGACTAAAGCTTGATGCCACTTTCGGCTAGCAAACCTTGATAAAAAATACTATAAGTCAATAGGCTTACTGTATTTATAAAAACGAAAAGAAAGTTAATATATGCAATTAAAGCTTCTACTGATGCGCGATGGGTAAAGCTCTGCCAAGGGCGATCGCATCTTAAATTTTGCCCATAATTTTTATGCACATATCACTGTTTTTGTCAATGCGTAAGTACTAGGCGC
>CAZZXJ010000636.1:0-3950 GCA_964657905.1 uncultured Stigonema sp. | reverse complement strand
CCCCACCCCGCTTGCGGGGAGGGGTACAATGTCCACGGGAATTATGGCTAATCAAACGGACATGATATCACCCGTCTCCAACATAGGGGCGGGACATCCGCTCCCACACCCCACAAGAATTGTCCTTATCTTGTGCAACGGACACTGAAGGTACAACCATATGAGCTTCTCTTCAGGCGTCTATCTTTAGTGATGCAAATATCTGACATAAAAATATTTTCGCTTATATGTTCTGACAATAATTTTTGGTTATTAACACAAGTTTGCTTAAATATAATATAATACTAGCGTCTCTGGGGAATAAAAAATGAAAATAAATTCATAATGGATTGTAATTGTCGGGAATTATTAGAGCTAGTTTTCAAGTGATTTTTGAGTTTATTTCCAGAGACAGATGGTCGGTAAAGAAAGACTGATGCAACATATCTTAATAAAACAGGCAATATGATTATCATTGTTGATTATAAAAAGGCTGAGGCTTAACCTGTATGAACTTTGAAGCATTATTACTTGGACTAGAGCCAGTAACGGCATTGGCAGTGGGTATTGGTGCAGTGGTGCTGGCACCGATTATCACCGCAGTAGGTTCTGCTATGGGAGACTCTCATCTAAATGAATCTCTATCAGAATCGGCAAGAGAACTAACAAAAAAAGGTTTAGTTTTGGGGTTTGAGGCTGTGGAAAAAGCACAAGCTACTTTTGCCCAAGCAGAAGAAGCGTTTCGAGATTTGGTGGCTGATGCCAAGCTAGAGCATATAGTTAAGCAATCTCACTCTGATCCCGATACGGGAAAACATCAAGAGATAGAAATCGTATCTCACTAACCTAAATTTATCGATAAACTATTGGGTAAGGGCAAAGGTAAGAAAACCTACCCTTGCCCTTACAAAATTTAATAGTTATGTTTATTGGCATCCACCTACTTAGTTAATTTT
This sequence comes from uncultured Stigonema sp., assembly GCA_964657905.1. Lineage (GTDB taxonomy): Bacteria > Cyanobacteriota > Cyanobacteriia > Cyanobacteriales > Nostocaceae > Stigonema. The sequence goes on along the minus strand of CAZZXJ010000636.1, from coordinate 3,015 downwards.
TTCCCAAGGGTTAATGTTTTCTCTGAATGACTTGCTGTTCTAAGCATCATTTTAGTTAGATAGTTAAGAGGCAGGATAGCGTGTTGGTTACAACAGAAAATGAAACTCCTTTAACCAGCCAGATGGAAGGGGTATGTCAGGTTGTTCACAGAAATGAAAGGCGCATCCGAGTTCTTGTCCCTAAACTTGCGTGGGATGAGGAATATGCCACCAGACTTCAACAGATCGTTGAGTCGCTCAATTTTGTGACCGACGTTCGCGTCAATCAAGGTGCAAAGTCACTTGCAGTCGAGTACGAAGCTAAGGGCGTTCCCACCAGCTTAGTTGAGGAGAAAATTTTAAGCTGTATCCAGCTAGCCAATTTTAAAGAAACGCTGATAAAGTTTGACCCGATCGTATTTGAGTCAGAAATCAGTATTCCAACCAACGAACCTTCCAAGGTTGAGTACCAAGTCGTTCACCAGAATGCAAAGCGCATCCGTGTATTGGTACCGAGACTGGCTTTTGATACAGACTATGCTGAAAAGCTGAAATATTTAGCTCAGTCTCTAGATTACGTCACTAACGTTCACATCAATCCTGCCGCTAGATCCCTGACAGTTGAGTATGAATACTTTGCAAGTTCAGAGGCGATCGCAGCATCGAAACAAAAGCTATTTGGGGCAATTGAGCAAGCAGTCTATACCGAAATTGATCGCTCGCAACCTCTTGAAGCCGCGCACTCAAAAGCATCAAGCCATGAAATAGATTACTGGGAACGGTTGGGGATACCCGGACTGGCACTAGCCCTCTCCCTAGGTGCTGTGGTTGGTTTACCGTTTCCCGCTGTTCTGACTGGGGGAGCTATATTTGTGGCAGCTATTCCGGCATTCCAACGAGCACTTGAAGGCATTCAACAAGATCGTCAACTAAACATTGACTTCCTCGATGGTTTGGCGGTGTCCCTGCACACCTTCAACGGCAACTATTTTGCGCCGTCGTTTATGCTTGGTCTGATTGAAGGTGGAGAGGTGATCCGGGATTTGACCGCACGTGGTAGTGAACGGGCATCCTTGGATCTCCTCGACAGCCTAGGCAAGTATGCACTGGTGGAAAGAGACGGGCAGGAGGTGCAAATCTTGGTCAAAGATCTTGTCGTCGGCGATCACGTCATCGTTTATCCTGGTGATCAGATTCCTGTAGATGGCTACATTATGCGGGGAACGGGAGTAGTTGACCAATGCAAACTCACCGGAGAGTCGGTACCGATAACTCGCAATGAAGGGGATGAAGTGTTTGCCTCTACCCTGCTAGTTGATGGTAACCTATGCATTCTAGTGGAGCGGACGGGCAATAACACCCGTGCAGGTGTGATTGTGTCGCTGATGCAATCGGCTCCTGTGCATGATACCCGTGTGGAGAACTATGCAGCGATGGTGGCAAACCAGATGGTGCTACCCACCTTGCTGATTGGCATCGGGGTTGGTGTGTTGAGCGCTGACCTGAATCGAGCGATCGCCCTGCTCACCCTTGACATAGGTACGGGTATTCGGGTATCGGTGCCAACCACAATTCTCTCTGCCCTGACCTATGCGGCTCGCAACGGGGTATTCATCCGCAGTGGTCGGGCTATTGAAATTCTTGCCCGCATTGATACCATCGTCTTTGACAAGACCGGAACGCTCACTCAGGGACACGCCGGAGTCACAGGCATTAAACTCACGGATGCAGGGGTTGGTCAGATGGAAGTGCTAACGTTAGCAGCCAGCGCCGAACAGGGGTTGACTCACCCAGTTGCCGAGGCGATTGTCCATCATGCCAAAGATACAGGCGTCACCTTCTACGAGTGCGAAACCTGGGATTACCGGGTGGGACTGGGAGTGGCGGCGACAATCAAAGGTATGCAAATACTGGTTGGCTCTCCTCGCCTGATGCAGCAAGAAAACATTAGCTTAGACTACCTTGAGCAGCACTACCCAGACATCAAATCAAGCAGCAACTCTGTTGTTTATGTAGCGGGGGATGGGCAACTGCTGGGTGTGATTTTGTACAGTGACCCACCTCGCCCAGAAAGCAAGGGTGTACTGAGAGAACTGGGCGACAGTGGCATCACCTCCTATATGCTGAGTGGGGATGTGACGCGAGTTGCCAGAGCGATCGCCTCTGAATTGGATATGGACCCCAACAACATCTATGCCGAAGCCTTCCCAGAGCGTAAGGTTGAAGTGGTAAAGTCGCTCCACGACAGTGGCAAGACGGTTGCCTTCTGCGGCGACGGCATCAACGACTCAGCAGCACTCGCTTACGCCGATGTGTCGATTTCCTTTGCAGGAGCAACAGATATTGCCAGGGAAACTGCCGACGTGGTGCTGATGGAAGACGATTTGCGGGGTCTGGTTCATGCCATTAAGATTGCCAAACAGGCGATGGAAATTATCACGCAGAATACGGTGCTCGTCGCGGTTCCCAACGTGGGTGCGCTGATTTCAGGCGTTCTGTTTGCCCTTGACCCCATACTGGCGATCATTATCAACAATGGTTCAGCGATTCTGGCGGAACTCAATGGCTTGCGTCCGCTTTTAGGCACCGACGGTGTAACGCCCCTTAGCCATTCTTTAGCTGCTGCGGATCTCATCAAAGAAGAGAATCGACTGCAATCCCATGAGTCGCAGGCAATTCAGACCAGTCAGCCTGCTCAGGAGCCATCAGCCTCAGCCCCAGTCATTCTAGCTCAACCCAGTCTGAACGAACTGGTTAGTGGTTAGTGGTTTTATTTACCACTAACCACTAACAATTACAGGAGACAAGCAAATGGATACCGTATTGAAAACAATTAAAAACGCAGCCCTAGTAGCCGTAGGAACAGTAAGTTTAGTTCTCGGTGTCGTGGGCATTTTACTTCCATTAGTACCTGGGATACCGTTTCTGATCTTGGCTGGTATTTGCTTCAACATGGTGGAAGCTTGATAGACAACTGGTAGCTGGTTAGTGGTTAGTTGTGAATAAAACAACTAACTACTAACAACTAACAATCAA
>CAZZXJ010000635.1:0-3950 GCA_964657905.1 uncultured Stigonema sp. | reverse complement strand
AATTAACAATTAGCAATTCCCATTCCTATGTTTGTTGACTTCTTCATTAAGCGACCTGTTTTTACCAGTGTCTGTGCCGTGATCGTCCTGCTGGTAGGAGCAATCAGTCTGCCCACCCTACCCACCGACCGATATCCACAAATCAGTCCAACGACAATAAACGTGACTTCTAACTACGTTGGTGCTAGTGCTGAAGTTGTAGAAAACACGGTTACGACAGTCTTAGAGCGACAGATTAACGGGGTCGAAGGCATGAAGTACATGACTTCGAGCAGCAGTAACAATGGTGCAAGTACGATTACAGTTACATTTGACGCATCGCGTGATAAAGATATTGCAGCAGTTGATATTCAAAATCGCATATCCGTCGCCCAAGGGCAGTTGCCAGACGTTGTACAGAAAACCGGAGTCACTATCAGTAAGCAGTCCAGCAACATCCTGTTAGCTATAGGACTGTACAGTGATAAGCAAGAGTATGACAACATTTTCTTGAGCAACTACGCCGACCTCTACATGGTAGATGCCCTGAAAAAACTCCCTGGTGTTAGTGATGCGCAGATTTTTGGTGAACGCCGCTATGCCATGCGTTTATGGCTCGATCCAAATCGCCTAGCCAGCCGCAATCTCACCTCTCAAGACGTGATCAATGCCCTGAATGAACAAAACTTGGAGGTAGGTGCTGGGCAACTTGGTCAGCAACCAGCGTCACCCAATCAAATGTATCAAATCGACCTACAAGCTGTCAGCAGACTCAAGAATGTATCGGAATTTGAGAACATAATCCTCAAAACAGATCCTGATGGCTCACTGATCAAACTTAAAGATGTGGGTCGGGCGCAACTGGGAGCAGAAAATTATAACTCGTTTCTCCGATTTAGGGGTCAGGATGGCGTGGGTATAGGAATATTTCCCACTTCCGGGAGTAATGCTTTAAACGTTGCCAATGAAGTTAAAGCTGAAATGGCACGACTCGCGCAAAACTTTCCGCCCGGAATGAAATTTAAAGTAGCATTTGATACTACAGATTTTATCCAAGCGTCGCTAGTGGAAGTTGTCAAGACGTTGTTTGAAGCGATCGCCCTTGTCGTCCTAGTGGTTTTTATATTCTTGCAGGACTGGCGCACCACTCTAATTCCTGTCATTGTCATTCCCCTGGCATTGATTGGCACCTTTGCCTTGATTAAACTTTTCGGGTTTTCAATCAACACTCTGACCATGTTTGGTCTGACTTTAGCCACTGGACTAGTGGTCGATGACGCGATCATCGTCGTCGAGAATATCGCTCGCTTGATTGAGCAAGAAGGAATGTCGCCGGCGGAGGCTGCTTCTGAGTCAATGCGGGAACTATCAGGGGCAGTTATTGCGATTTCACTGGTGCTAATGGCAGTGTTTGTCCCAGTAGCATTCTTCCCTGGTTCTACAGGGCAAATTTATAAGCAATTTGCACTGACAATTGCCTTTAGTGTGGCAATTTCTACCTTTCTTGCCCTAACCCTCACTCCTTCACTAGGAGCATTGTTGCTGCGTGGGGAACAAAGACAACGCGGTTGGCTGGGCTGGGTTTTTGAGCAGATCAATCGGGTAATTGATTGGACACGCAGGACATTCGAGCGATCGCTCAAGCGCTTGAATCGAGTTAGAGCGATCGTAGTGCTGCTGTTTATCGTGTTTTTAGGGCTGACGGGCTGGCTTTACACCACCGTACCAACAGCATTTCTCCCGGATGAAGACCAAGGCTATTTCATCACCATTATTCAAGGACCGGAGGGAGTTTCGCTTAACTATACCAGCAAAGTCATGAGGCAGGTAGAAACCGAAATTCTGAAATTGCCTGAAGTCGTGGGGACCTTTGCCATCGGAGGCTTTGGTTTTAGTGGTAACACTGCTAACAACGGTGCGATTTTTACAACTCTCAAACCTTGGGACCAGCGCCCTGATGAGAGTCAGTCAGCAGAAGCAATCATCAACAATTTGAGGAAAAAGTTTTCAGCAATTACAGAAGCCAGAGTATTGCCAGTTAATCCACCAGCAATTCAGGGTCTAGGCAGTTTTAGCGGCTTCCAATTTGAGCTACAAGACAGAGGAAGCACAAGTGGCTTAGATACCATGCTGCAAGTCATGGGTCAGTTACTCCAGCGCGGCAATCAAACACCAGGATTGCAAGCTGTGTTTAGCACTTATGCCGCGAATACGCCTCAGCTTTTGATTGAAGTAGACCGCAACAAAGCTAAGGCGCTGCAAGTTCCCATAAGCGATGTCTTTAACACCCTACAGAGTTATTTGGGTTCGCGATACGTCAACGACTTTAATTTCCTGAGGCGAACTTACCGAGTGTATATCCAAGCAGATGCTCAATTTCGCTCCAACCCTGATGATATCGGTCGATTGTACGTTCGATCTACCAACAATCAAATGATTCCCCTGAGCAATCTAGTGAAAGTGACTCCTAGTACTGGGGCGCAAACAATTAATCACTACAACTTGTTCCGCTCGATTGAAATTAACGGCTCAGCAGCTCCTGGTTCTAGTTCTGGACAGGCACTTCAAGCAATGCAGAAACTGGCACAGCAGGTTTTACCAGCAAGTTTTGGCTACGAATGGTCGGGAATAGCCGCTGAAGAACAATCATCTGGCGGTCAAGCACCTTTGATTTTTGGCTTGGGTCTTGTCTTCGTCTTCCTAGTGCTGGCTGCTCAGTACGAGAACTACGTTGACCCCATAATTATTATGCTGTCTGTTCCCCTGGCTATCTTCGGAGCGTTAGCGGCGCAGTCGCTGCGGGGTCTACCCAATGATATATTTTGCCAGGTAGGTCTGGTGATGCTGATTGGTTTGGCAAGTAAAAATGCGATTCTGATTGTGGAATTTGCTAACCAACTGCAAGAGCAGGGTCTTTCGATTACCAAAGCAGCAGTGCAAGCAGCACAAGAACGCTTGCGACCGATTCTTATGACTTCCTTTGCTTTTATTCTGGGTATTTGGCCATTGGTAACTGCTGAAGGCGCAGGCGCACCTAGCAGACAATCTCTCGGTACAGCAGTTTTTGGCGGGATGATTGTCTCTACTTTATTAAGTTTGTTTATCGTCCCAATTCTCTACATCGTAATTAGCACAATTCGCGCTCGCTTTGGGTCAAGTCATGGGGATCAGCCACCACAGCGGATTAAGGATGGTAAAGTTCCTTCGCAAACCTATAAGTGAAAGGAGTCAGGAGTCAGAAGAAATTATTTAGAAAAATTTGCAATTACAGTATCAATCAGTACGAATTAAAAATTCCACTTGACTATGTCCGTAACGCATCATTATTTAGGCTACGGAATCTTAACAATTGTTTCAGTTGCGACAAGCGCCCGATACCGCATACAGAGGTTTAAGCGCAGTGGTCTAACACCGCCCAAACTGTAGTTTTGACGCGGCTTGTCGTACACTAGAACGCGAAGGAACAGGAACAAAATATATGAAAGTAGGTTTAGCGTATACAAGATTATTGGTAAATGACTGGAAAGCTTGCTTTTTGTTCTACAAAGATGTAATGGAATTTGACATTACTGTAGAAGATGAAGAAGGTGGATATGCTGAGTTTAAAGCCGGAGATATGCGGCTAAGTTTATCCTATCGGCAAGAAATGGCACAAATGATTCATAATGCCGCTAAACCACCCCATGCCGAATGTCAAGACGCTGTGGTGTTGGTTTTTACAGTAGATGATTTGGAAGAGGAATATCAGCGATTAAGACATAAAGGTGTAGAGTTTATTGCATCACCTATGAATAATCCCTATTACGGAATTAAAACAGCTTATCTTCGAGATCCAGATGGAACTCTTATTGGTCTATACCAGTCTTTGGTGTAATATAGCAATCCTATTTAACAAAAAAGAATACATCCGTCAGGAGTCAGAATTCAGTTGGGTATTCTGTACGACTGGTGAGGCAGCGCGGTCATGTTCG
>CAZZXJ010000634.1:0-3956 GCA_964657905.1 uncultured Stigonema sp. | reverse complement strand
AAAGATTCTAGAATTCCCGTGCAAAGGCGTTTCAAGCCCCTCTATTTATGGATGGAGAACAACAAAAATGTATTTCGAGACGCGTAGCGCAAGAAATACTTCGTCCTTATTTCTTGCGAATCCATTTATGGATGGGGTTTCTCCCCTGCTCCCTTCCCCCTGCCCCCTGCCTCTTGTTGACTCCTGACTCCTGACTCCTTTGATGTTATTTTCGCCCTTTGCCACAAATCGAGTCTAAAGCAGTATAATTGGATTTTTTTCTGACTCCTCCTAATTAACATCAGCGCTTGGGTGCAAGTTTAAGTCTTATGAGCTGTAATCAGCAATCTAGCTGGCACTACACTTGCCAACAAAGAGATATCGTGTCTGCCACGCCTGCGTGTATAGAACTTGTGCCTGAACGAGCCGCCGATTTAGAACTTTGTATGGCAGAAACCCTGCGTCGTACCCAAGAAGAACTTTTGTGGTATCGTACAATGTATGAAAATATACCTTTATTGTACTTCAGTTTGGATACAACCGGGACGATTTTGTCTGTAAACCAGTTCGGGGCGGGCTATCTTGGTTATACTCCTGAAGAATTGGTACTAAAGCCAATTTTTCACTTGTTTGCTCTAAAAGATCGGCAAAGGTTAGCTAATGCGTTGATGGGATTATTAAGGGCGACACCTCTGTTGCAAGTTGAAGAAGGGGAATTTCGCTTGGACTGCCCTAATAGGAAGATTGAATGGGTAAAAGTCGTGGCGCGGATATTATTGCCCGATGGAGAGCAAAACCCGATGATTCTGGTGGTTTGCGAGGACATTACTGATCGCAAACAGGCGGAAGACTCGTTGCCTGAAAGTGAACAACGCTTTGACACCAAAGCTGATGGGGAAGTTGCGCTTATAGAGAGCCAAAAAGCGACGCAAGCACAGTTAGATGAATCAGGCTTAAATAGCTTCCCAGAGAAATTTCTCAGTAGTATATCCCACGAACTACGTACGCCCCTAACTAATATGAAAATGGCAATTCAGATGCTGGGAATTGCACTGAATCAAGAGCAAAACTTTTTGTTGGAAATGGCAAAGCCACAAACAGAATGGTCTAAAGCGGCTCGCTACTACCAAATTCTGAACAATGAGTGCGATCGCCAAATCAACCTGATCAACAATTTTCTAGATTTACAGCGGTTGGATACAAGCAATAAACCCTTTGTTTTGGAAACAATTCAAGTACGTCCATGGCTTGTGCGAGTGATGGAGCTATTTAATGCACACAACCGCAACTGCTGTCAATATGAGTTGCAGATCAGCGTTGATCCCAATCTGACAACGTTTGTCTGCGATCCATTCAGTTTAGAACGCATCTTGATAGAACTGCTCACCAACGCTTGTAAATTCAGCCCTTTGGGTGAAAGAATTACCATTACTGCCCAATTAAAATCTCATAACTTCCAATTACAGGTGACTAATTTCGGTGTGGAAATTCCAGCAGATGAATTACCACGCATCTTCGACAAATTTTACCGCATTCCCAGTAACGATCCGTGTAAGCGGGGGGGTATGGGTTTAGGGCTAGCACTGGTACAACAACTCATCAAGCATCTGGGAGGAACCATTGAGGTTGAAAGTGGGGCTAACTCTACCTGCTTTACTATTGAATTACCTCTGGGAGCTTCATTAGGGGTGTAGGGGAAATTAATTGTCAGGGCGGGGTAACCCCGCCCCTACGGGTTAAAATTTTCACATACCACACTGCAATGCTTACACCCTTTCTTCTGGTAAGGAGTCGCAGACAATGGTAAAATTTATCTACTGAGGCATACCAGTAACAGACTCGCGCTTGGCGGCGAGTCCGTCAAAATTAAGACAATCATAAAAATTCACACTTGAAACGATTATCTTTTGTCGGTCTACCATATAGAAGTGCTGCCTGTTATAGGACCTTGGATCTTAGTGGCTATAAGCACTTTGGAACGGGAATTAAGGAACTTCCACAATGCTGATTTGCCCTCATTGTAAATTTGAAAACCCCGATGCCAACAAATTTTGTCAAAGCTGTGGCACTTCCTTGACCCATAAGGTCTGTCCTGAATGCGCCACATCAGTGGCGGTAAATGCAGAATATTGTCACAACTGCGGTGCGGAGTGCGGAACAGTGTGGTGGGCAATTATTGCGAAGGAGGGGAGTGGGGAGTGGGGTCCTTCATCCCCACTCCTCGTTGGGTCCTATCTAGACCTACAGCAACGTTATCAACTGTTAGAGCCACTACCAACTGTAGAGGAGATGGCCAGAAATACTGAGGTGTGCTTCAGAGTTTTAGATTGTCAACCATATCAAGTATCACCCCTGGCAGCAATGCTAGCAAATCAGCAACCGGGGCTGGGTCAGCCATCAATGGTGGATCTAGGTGGAATGGGTAGCCTTGCTAAACCTTATATTGCCCTACAATCTCATTGTCACCTAGGTATACCGCTGATTCACGATGCATGGCAGCAGGGAGATATTGCCGTTGTACTGCTCGAAGACCGCTCAGATTGGCAGCATTTACTCGAACTGTGGCGTGAAGATACAACGAGTTCGTTACAAATCGTACACTGTTTTTATCAAATGACCCAACTTTGGGTACTACTGGAAACAGTTAATTATCGGCAAAGTCTCTTGGAGTGGTCGAATCTAAGATTGGATGAAGACCAAGCAGTTGCACTACAACGTCTGTACGTAGAACCACTGAATGAGGATGGTGGACAGGATGTCCGACCCACAGCCACTGAGTTCCCACAAGAGGTAGACGCACAAACAAGTGCTACCCAAGAGCAGCCTTTCACAATCAAAGCTTTGGGAAGGATTTGGCAAGCACTGTTTAGACAGTCCCAACGCACTCAATTCGGCTCTGTAGTACAGTTGTTGGGAGAGGTGGAAGTAGGTAAGATTCAGACCATGACGCAGTTGCAATCGCGCTTGCAGGCGATCGCTGTTGAACTGCAAGCCAAAGAAGCTGTCAGCGATCCAACCATTACCTCAGTACCCGATAGAGGGACTGCCACGCCCACTATCCTACAATTAGATGACAAAGAAGACACCGGGGGGGCAAAAATCGATGATCTGCCAACGGTTGTGCTGCCGATGCAGTTATTCAGTCTAGAAGTTGCAGCACTTACCGATGTAGGACGTCAACGCGATCACAACGAAGACTACTTTGGCGTTGAAACGCAAATTAACAAGCTGGAATTACCGATCAGCCGCACTGTGCAGGCGCGTGGTTTATATATTCTCTGTGATGGTATGGGCGGACACGCTGGTGGTGAGGTAGCGAGTGCCTTAGCAGTCGATAAACTACGGCAATACTTTAAAACTCACTCTCGTTCTAATCTACTCCCAACACAAGAAGACATGCGCTCGGCAGTGCGGCAAGCAAACCAAGCAATTTACGATATCAATCAACAAGATGCCCGGAGTGGTGTCGGTCGCATGGGTACTACCCTCGTCTTGCTCTTAATCCAAGACACTCAGGCAGCGGTGGCTCATGTAGGAGATAGCCGCCTCTACCGCTTGACTCGCAAGCAGGAACTAGAACAAGTAACGGTAGATCACGAAGTAGGTCAACGGGAAATTTCTCGGGGAGTTGACAAGAGTGTTGCTTACGGCCGCCCGGATGCTTACCAACTCACCCAAGCCCTTGGTCCCCGCGACGAAAACTTTATCGTTCCCGATGTGCAGTTTTTAGAGATCAATGAAGACACCCTATTCCTCCTTGCCTCCGACGGTTTATCTGATAATGATTTGCTAGAAAATCATTGGCGGACTCACTTAGAACCCCTGCTCAATTCTGGGGCTAACCTGGAAAACGGCGTTAGAGAATTAATTGATTTGGCAAACAATTACAATGGTCATGACAACATTACCGCTGTAGTCATTAAGGCGAAAGTGCGCCCAAATTTAGAACAAGTATAGGGAATGGCTAATGGCTAATG
>CAZZXJ010000633.1:0-3969 GCA_964657905.1 uncultured Stigonema sp. | reverse complement strand
ATATCTTATAGAAGCAGATATGATAGTTGAAGAAGGTAAAGGTAAAAAGCAGAAGATTCGTGTACCAGTTTTATTTGGATTGACTAACGAAGAAGATAAATATTTTGAGCCAGATGCTTTAAGTACAGATGGTAAGATAGTTGTAGAGGTAGAAGCGGGTAGAGCAGTTGATAATAATCAGTTTTTAAAGGATATTTTTAAAGCCAGCATGATGCTGGAAGTTGAATATTTAGTTATGGCAGTTAGAAACAATTACCGTGGCAAGGATGATTTTAAAAAAATTTGTGATTATTTAGAAACTTTATATGCAAGCAACAGGATTACTTTACCATTAAAAGCTATACTAATAATCGGATATTGAAAAGCTTCTATACTGATATTTGAACGCTGGTCTTGAAAATAAAATACGCAGTGCCCCATCTTACATTCCCTCAGAAACATTTGCAACTACGCTAATAGAGACGTTACAAATTCCTACCTTGGTTCACAAGTTTAGCGAAGCCAAGTTGGAAAAATTTAAGGAATATATTCTAGAAGAAACAAAAGATTGCTTGTTAAAGGCAAAAATACCTGGTTAGGAATTTAAATCGGTGTAGAGACGCGAAATTTCGCGTCTCTACATAAGTTGTCGGTAGGAAAATTATCTTAACTGAACCGTATTGCTACACAAAGAACCCTTGGCATTGCTACCAAGGGTAAAAATTACTCATACTAAGCTAAACGTATTCAGAACTCAGAAGGCTCTTGACTCCTGGCTTCTGGCTCCTATCCTACATTCGCGAGTAACAACTCTCGTTTCTCTTCGCTACGTACTATTACCTGACCGTCATCGTCAACATCAACAATAGCAGTATCGCCTTCTGTGATTTGACCAGACAGCATAGCTTCTGCCAGAGAATCTTCTAAGAGGCGGACGATCGCCCGACGCAATGGTCTAGCACCGTAACTGGGGTTGTAGCCTTCTTGGACCACACGATCTTTGAAGCTTTCGGTAACTTCTAGAGTGATTCCCTTTTCAGTTAAGCGGCTTGTAACTTCGCGTAGCATGATCTCAGCGATTTGCTTGATTTCGTCCTTCTTCAACTGGGTGAAGACGATCATGTCATCAATACGGTTGAGGAACTCTGGACGGAAGTAAGCTTTTAGTTCCTCGTTTACCAGTGTACGGATGCGGTTGTAACCAGCCTCGGCTTCATTTTGACTAAACTCAAACCCTAGACCACCACCACCTTTCTCAATCACCTTAGAACCGATGTTGGAAGTCATAATTAACAGCGTGTTCTTGAAGTCCACTTTCCGACCTTTGGCATCAGTCAGGTGACCGTCATCCAACATTTGCAGTAGCATATTGAATACATCGGGGTGTGCTTTCTCGATTTCGTCAAACAGCACCACTGTGTATGGTTTGCGCCGCACAGCTTCAGTAAGTTGTCCGCCTTCGTCATATCCTACATAACCAGGAGGCGAACCAATGAGTTTGGAGACGGTGTGACGTTCCATGAATTCGGACATATCTAGGCGAATCATGGATTCTTCGGAACCGAAGAAGTAGTTCGCCAATGCTTTCGCTAACTCTGTCTTACCTACTCCGGTAGGACCAGAGAAGATAAAGCTAGCAATGGGACGATTGGGGTTCTTTAACCCAACACGGGCGCGACGTATGGCTTTGGAAACAGCAGTAACTCCTTGCTCTTGACCAATGAGACGCTGGTGGAGAGTGTCTTCCAAGTGTAGAAGCAACTCTGACTCCGATTCAGTCAGCTTGTTGACCGGTACACCAGTCCAAGAAGCAACTATTTGAGCAATGTCTTCCTCATCAACGATGGGACTGCTAACAGTCTTATCGTTTTGTGGTTCTGCTTGCAGTTGCTTTTCAAGTTCCAATTCGCGATCGCGCTGTTTTCCAGCCTTGTCAAAATCCTGTGTTTTAACTGCTTCTTGTTTTGCCTTACTAACTTGTGCCAGTTCGCGCTTCATCTCTCGATTCTCAGAAACCAGGGAGTTGCGCAAATGAACACGAGAACCTGCTTCATCAATCAAGTCGATAGCTTTATCGGGCAAAAAGCGATCACTGATGTAGCGGTCTGACAAATTAGCTGCTGCAACGAGTGCTTCATCAGAGATTTTCACTTTGTGGTGCTGCTCGTAAGCGGATCGCAAGCCCTGTAAAATCTGAATTGTTTCTTCTACCGAGGGTTCTCCGACCATAATTGGTTGGAAACGACGCTCTAAGGCTGCATCTCGCTCAATATGCTGACGATACTCGTCTAGGGTAGTTGCTCCTATGCACTGAAGTTCACCCCGTGCCAATGCGGGCTTCAGGATGTTGGCTGCATCCATACCACCTTCTGTGCCCCCAGCCCCAACCAAAGTGTGGACTTCATCTATCACTAGGATGATATTCCCCTCGGAGCGGATCTCTTCCATGATTTTCTTGAGGCGTTCTTCAAAGTCACCGCGAAAGCGAGTACCTGCCACCACCGACCCCATATCGAGGCTGATGACTTGCTTGTTTTGTAGAATGTCGGGTATATCTTGGTTAATAATGCGTTGCGCTAGACCTTCGGCGATCGCTGTTTTACCAACTCCGGGTTCCCCAATCAATACAGGGTTATTCTTAGTCCGACGACCCAGAATCTGGATAGTACGCTCTATTTCCTTCTCACGACCGATTACGGGATCAAGCTTGCCTTCTGCTGCTAGTTTGGTCAGATTTCTACCAAATTCCTCTATGGTTAGCGCCTGGTTGCGTCTTTGTTGACCACCACGGCCACCACTTGGAACAGATGCCACTTCTCCTAAGTAACGAATGACTTCGGTGCGGACTTGCGACAGTTCAATCCCCAGATTTTGTAGGACTTTGGCAGCTACGCCTTCACCAGCCTCAGTCAATCCTAAGAGTAAGTGTTCAGTACTAATGTAATTATGTCCCAGAGTCCGAGCTTCTTTAAACGATTGCTCGAACAGGCTTTTCACCTTGGGGGTAAAGGGAATTTCTGTAGGCACAAACCCAGAACCCCGACCAATAATTCTTTCTACTTCGCGACGTGCGTCTTTGAGGGTTACGCCCAAGTCTGTCAGCACTTTGGCAGCAACCCCTGTTCCTTCTCCTATTAACCCTAGGAGAATTTGCTCAGTTCCTACAAAGTTGTGTCCCAGGCGACGTGCTTCCTCCTGGGCTAGCATAACTACTTTAATTGCTTCGGAAGTGAAGTGTTCAAACATAACGGGTTATTGCTCCCTTGCTGCTTGGGGTTTCGGTGAGACAAATTTCACTCTCACCTGAACTTTTATCTACTTTTCTTAAAGATAATGTATCTTTATTTAAAGTTAACTGGCAGTAGGGAGAGCCGTAAGCTTGAAGGTGTAGTTGCCGTCAACTAAAAGTACTGAGTGCTAAGTATCAATAGTCAATAGTCAAAAACCCTTGAACTATGGACTATTAACTACTCTGTAATACCCTCAAGAGTGCCTTTCCCTATCTGTCCATCTCCTTTACTTTAGACTAAACTTAGGAATACCAGTTGCCTGAGTGTGGAAAAACGTCGCCTAGGTTGGGAAACCCGTACATTGGGCATCGCAGAATATTCCGAGGGAAACACAAAGGACGTAAGGCTCGCAGGCTCGTCAGGACTCAGCACTTAGCACTCAATATGACTGAAGTATCAGCAAGTAAAGACCAACAGCATCCCCAATACATGCGCGATCGCACAAGTGTGGATAGTTTATTAGCTCAAGAAGCGACGAACTATAACTTAGCAGAACTAGCTAGACTGCGAATTCGTTATCAAGGCTTCCCTGGAGCGAGAGACATCCAACGAGACTTAGATAAAGTTCTGCAACAGTGGGATCTTACAGAAGCAGAACTTTATGAGAAAACTCGCAACCTTCACAGCCTTGGGGGGATTTACAAAAGTCGCGGCAAAAAAGAGGAAGAAGATTGGAATTAGTCAATGAATGATGAATGAT
>CAZZXJ010000632.1:0-3981 GCA_964657905.1 uncultured Stigonema sp. | reverse complement strand
TGACTAATGACTAATGACTATGAAATTACTGATTAGCAACGATGACGGGATTTTTGCCCAAGGTATACGTACTCTAGCCGACACCTTAGCTCAAGCAGGTCATGATGTTACTGTCGTTTGCCCAGATCGGGAGCGATCTGCAACTGGGCATGGACTAACACTGCACCAACCAATTCGCGCTGAAATTGTCGAATCTGTTTTTCATCCTGATATCAAAGCTTGGGCTTGCGATGGCACTCCCTCTGACTGTGTAAAATTGGCACTGTGGGCTTTGCTAGAGTCTCCTCCCGATCTAGTGCTTTCTGGCATTAACCAAGGTGCTAATTTGGGAACCGAAATTCTTTATTCTGGTACTGTTTCTGCGGCGATGGAAGGCTTAATTGAAGGTATTCCTAGTGTGGCACTGAGTCTTACCAGTTTCTCCTATAAGGACTTTCAACCTGCGGCTAACTTTGCCAAAAATCTCGTGGCGCAATTAGCCCAAAAACCTCTACCAGACCTAATGTTGCTGAACATTAACATCCCGGCTGTCACGTGGGACGAAATTGCCGGAGTCGCCATCACCCGTCAAGGAGTGCGGCACTATGTTGATGTTTTTGACAAGCGAGTCGATCCGCGTGGGAAAACATACTACTGGTTAACGGGAGAAGTTCTAGAAGATGCGGAACCACCGACAAGTTTAAATTTGCCTCAAAATTTACCTCTTGACATACATGTTATCCGGAAAAACTACATCAGCATCACACCATTGCAATACAATCTCACTTATGCAAATGGACTGGAGCAATTATCTAACTGGGAATTTAAGTTTCCGTGAACCATTGTCTGTACGGGTAAAAGCTATTAGCGGTCAGCAATTTCTGCTGACTGCTGAGCGCTGATTGCAGAAAACTATCTACCGGATCATGAGCGTTAAATGCATCACGACAAAATTTAGGTTATAAAGTAGGAGCAAGGTTGAAGATAACCCGTACAAATACGCTTAGAAACCTGAAAGCTAATTTGTTGGAGTGCCTCACTCATGGGACAGCAAAACTAGCCTCAAAAAGAGTATGCTGTTTTACTAATAAATACCCCCTCTACTAAGAGTTTGTGAGACAGCATAAAATTAACAGTATATAAGTAAAAAATTTTGTATTGATCGCCCACTCAGTCCAGCAAGCAACACCCATGTTTAGGTTAGAGAACCAATTTAGCGTGCATTTTTGGGGCGTTCGCGGCAGTATACCCTGTCCGGGACCACACACCGTCCGTTATGGCGGTAATACCCCTTGTGTTGAAATGCAAGTGGGCGGTAAACGCTTAGTTTTCGATGGTGGTACAGGACTGCATGTTTTGGGGCAATCTTTGTTGTCCAAAATGCCGGTAGAAGCTGATATCTTCTTCACCCACTCCCACTGGGATCATATGCAAGGGTTTCCGTTCTTTACCCCAGGGTTTATCAAGGGAAACACTTTTCATATTTACGGCGCGATCGCTCCTGATGGTTCTACCGTAGAACAACGCCTGAATGACCAGATGCTACATCCGAATTTTCCCGTACCCTTGCAGATCATGCAAGCAAATTTAGATTTCTACGACGTCAAACCAGGGCAACCTATATACATCAGTGACATTACCGTAGAAACCGCACCGCTGAACCATCCCGGGGAAGCCGTAGGATACCGAGTCAACTGGCGTGGCGGTGCTGCTGCGTACATTACCGATACTGAACATTTTCCTGACAGGTTGGATGAAAATGTTTTATGGCTAGCTCGTGACGCCGACATCCTCATCTACGATTCCACCTATACCAATGAGGAATATCATTTGCCAACCAAACCTAAAATCGGTTGGGGACATTCTACATGGCAAGAAGCTGTGAAGGTAGCCCTCGCGGCTTCGGTCAAAACTCTGGTGATTTTCCACCACGACCCATCCCACGACGATGAGTTTTTAGATCGTGTAGGAGAAGAAGCAATGAAGAAATTTCCTGATGCCCTCATGGCACGCGAAGGAATGGTACTCCAGGTTCCCCTAGAAGTTTCCTTATCAGAATCTTTTCCTGTTAGCAAGTTTTCTGTTTAAAAGTTGCACCCGGAGCAATTTTAGATTTTAGATTAGATTGGTGATTAAGAGCTGTCAGCAGGAGGAGTGGGAGAATACAAGAATTAAAAATAAAAAATGCAAAATTAAAAAATTTTGAATTTTGAATTTTTAATTGATTTGTCCGACAAAATCTCCCTCCTCTTCTGGGCTGATACCTTAACAAACCTCAAATCCCAGAATCGACGTGCTGCTAAATCTGTCTCAAAATGGGTGTTCTGTGTGGGTTACTTCTTCGACCGAATTGGCTCTAACGCCAACTGTTATTGCTCTTGGCAAATTTGACGGTGTACATCGAGGTCATCAACAGGTGATTCAACCTATTCTGAAAGCAGTCAGTGAGGAAGGAACACAAAGATCTGGGGGAGCAACATCTTCCCCATCCTCCCCATCCTCAAGAGATCTTTCACTTCCTTCAGGATACACCTACTCAACGGTTGTCACTTTTAATCCCCATCCACAAGAGTTTTTTACAGGGGAACCCCGTCCTTTGTTAACACCACTGGATGAAAAAATCCAACAGTTGCGATCGCTTGGGGTAGAACAACTGGTACTACTACCTTTCGACAAAGAATTAGCGGCTTTGACTCCTGAACAGTTTGTCGAAAAGATTCTGGTACAACAACTGAAGTGCCAACGAATTAGTGTCGGGCAAGATTTTCGTTTTGGTAGCAAGCGCAGCGGTACGGCCACCGATTTACAATTGCTTGCCGCCAAGTACGACATCCCCGTGACTATCGCGGACTTACAAACTTGTACAGGCGACTTGTCAACAGACAGTACCGGCGAACGGATCAGCACTTCACTAATCCGCCAACATCTTGAACTTGGAGACGTCCAACAGGCAAACTACCTGCTAGGACGCCCCTACACCCTTGTTGGTCCTGTCATTAAAGGTCAACAACTGGGTAGAACTATCGGCTTTCCCACCGCTAACCTGCAACTGCCAAAACAAAAGTTTTTGCCCCGGTTTGGTGTCTATGCTGTTCGCGTCAAAAGTTTAGGTGAGGTATCCGATGCTGCTTGTTTTGACTGCTGGGGAGTGATGAACATAGGTAACCGTCCAACGGTAAATGGTATCCATCCAAGCGTGGAAGTACATTTGCTAGATTGGTCTGGTGATTTGTATTGCAAGAAGCTGACTGTGCAGCTAGAAAAATTTTTGCGACCTGAACAAAAATTTCCTTCTTTAGAAGCCCTGAAAACACAAATTCAACAAGATTGCGCTGCTGCGATCGCTTTTTTTATTGCGGAGTGCTAAGTGCAGACTGCAGAGTGGGAATCCTAATGAAGGAACTGGTTAGTTGTTAGTGGTTAGTCTTTAGTGGTACTTCTTGACACCTCACAACTAACAACTCACTAAAAACTTTTGCAACGCAATGTCTACATTTCGTAACGCTTGCTAATACATATTAGCACAAACTATTTTGTACTCTGGATGCTTGTTTTTGAATTCTGGCAACGAAGAAGAGTGGATTTCAGCGGCACAGGTAGCGCGGATTAAAAGCTTTTAAATTACCGTCTTTGTTCTGATAACGTCCTAAATAAATAGATAAGCAGCAAGGCTAGTACCGCTGCGCGTTCGTCAAAAGTCGCTCATTCAAAAGTCAAAAGCTTTATATATCAATGATTTTGCCTGTTTGAAATGGTTGCTTTATTTACGCCTTGCGGTACTAGGTATTATAAAGTCTAAATTGAAGAAGGAATCGTGACGTCAGTCGTCAGGAGTCAGGAGCAATTAGTGGGGGATTCAACCCGCCACTAATTGAAGACCACCAATTTTCAATTTGGCTCCGTGCTTAAACCCATTTATTCATCCACCAATCGTACAGAATTCATTCTGAATTCTGACTCCTGACTCCTGAATTCTTTTTTGTTAAAATAATAACATCTTTT